>JAITJK010000177.1 GCA_031278935.1 Spirochaetaceae bacterium
CAAGGTGAAATTCCGCAGGCAGGTGCGCCCCAAAGAAGCGCTGCGTATGGAGATTCAGAATCTTAAGGTCTCCGCCCAGATGATCAAGCAAGCGGGTAAAGCCTACGTCGGAGACGAGTTAGCCGCAGAAGCGGAATGGCTTTGTGTCGTAAGGAGGAATCCATGAGTATTAAGCCCATGATACGGAATAACATCTGCCTTAACAGCCACCCTCAAGGGTGTGCCCAAGGGGTACGACAGCAGATTGCTTACGCCCGCAAGACCCTGGACCGAGGGACAGACCCTAGAATTCCCCGTTTTACCCTGGTCATTGGCTGTTCCACTGGATACGGCCTGGCGAGCCGGATCGCCGCCGGTTTCGGGTATGGGGCGGCGACCTTGGGGGTTTCCCTGGAAAAAGCCCCGACGGCGACCAAGCCCGGTACTCCGGGGTATTACAACAACCAGACTTTTGACGCGGAAGCGGCCAAGGCGGGTTTTGCGGCGCGGACGCTGAATGGAGACGCCTATGCGGATGCCCTTAAGGCCGAAACCATAGCGGCTCTTCGAGAAACCGCGGCGGCGGCGGGGATCCCCCCCCAGGTAGACCTGGTCATATATTCCCTGGCTTCCCCGGTCCGCACGGATCCTGACAACGGCGTCTTGTACCGGTCGGTGATCAAGCCCATCGGCGAGCCCTACCAGGGTACCACGGTGGATATGATGAGCGGGGAGATACGTATGGCCCGGGCGGAGCCGGCCACCGCCGAGGAAATCGCCCACACCATCAAGGTCATGGGTGGTGAGGACTGGGAGCGCTGGATCCGCGCCTTGATCGAGGCCAAAGTCCTGTCCCCCCGGGCACGTACGGTAGCCTATACCTACATCGGCCCTGAGCTTTCCTGGCCTATTTACAAGAACGGCACCATAGGCCGGGCCAAGGAAGACCTGGAACGGGCCTGTAAGGCCATCAATCAGACCCTCTCTCAGGAGGCTCTGGCCACGGCCCGGGCCTTTGTGTCGGTCAACAAGGCCCTGGTAACTCGGTCCAGTGCGGTGATTCCCATCATCCCCTTGTACGTGTCCTGTCTTTTCCAGGTGATGAAGGAACGGGGTCTGCATGAGTCCTGTATCGCCCAGATCTCCCGGCTCTTTCGGGAGCGGCTCTACAGCGAAGCGGCCCTCAATGACCCGGATCACGTTCCGGTGGATCCCCAGGGCAGGATTCGCATGGATGACTGGGAGATGAGCCAGGAGGTGCAAGCCGAGACCCGAAGGCTTATGGAAGAAGTTACCCAGGATACCATCCTCGAACGGGCGGATGTGGCGGGATTTCGGCATGATTTCCTCGAAGCCCACGGTTTTGAGGTTCCGGGCGTCGATTATGAGGCGGATATCCCTTCGTTCCTCCTTTCGTCCTAAGGAACGGTCCCATAACGCCATGAATGATACCTTACTGCTTACCATACTGGATAAATTCAGCGAAAGTTCCCTTGCCGAATTGGATTTACAGGACGGCGCGTTTCGTTTGACCTTGAAGAAAACTCCGGAATCCCCCTATGGGGGGCCCTCATGGTCCGATGCCCAGCCCCTACGGGAGCCGACCCCTACCATTGAGGAGCGACGGAAGGAGACTGCTCCGCCCCCGGCGGAGGAGACCTTGCGGGAGACTATCACCAGCCCCATGGTGGCAACCTTTTACGCCTCTCCTAATCCCGACACCCCAGCATTTGTGAGCCCCGGGTCTGTGGTCAAAGCGGGAGACACGCTTTGCATCTTGGAAGCCATGAAGATGATGAATCGGCTGGAGGCGGATTTTGATTGTGAAATCCTGGCGGTTCATGCGGGAAACGGAGACCTGGTAGAATACGGCCAAGTCCTTTTCGAGGTCCAACGGGTAAGCATCGCCCTATGAAGCGCGGTGCGCAAGGTGGGAGACCGGATGATTAAGCGCTTGCTTATTGGGAACCGAGGGGAAATCGCGGTGCGGATCATACGGACCTGCAAGGAGATGGGTATTGAAACCGTGGGGGTGTATTCTACGGCAGACCGGGAGGCTCTGCACGTGCGCCTTGCGGATAAAGCGGTCTGTATCGGTCCCCCGCCTTCAGCCCAGAGTTACCTGCTGGGGAACAACCTTATCATGGCGGCCATCCACACGGACTGCGACGGGATTCATCCAGGAGTGGGTTTTCTTTCGGAAAATCCTGGATTTGCCCGGCAGGTGCGGGATACAGGTCTTTGCTTCATCGGGCCGGACCCTCGGCTCCTCGAGCTTTTGGGGGACAAGGTCCAGGCCCGGGCCACGGCCCAGGGTTTCGGCCTTCCCATCACTCCGGGAACGGACGCCGCCGTGGTCGACGACGCCCAAGCCCGAGAGGCCGTGCGGGTCCTGGGCTTTCCGGTGATCATCAAGGCTGCGGCGGGAGGCGGCGGTAAGGGAATGCGGGTGGTACGGACGGAAGGGGAATTGTCCGAACAGATGGCTATTGCCCAGGGGGAGGCGGTTTCCAACTTTGGGGACTCCCGGGTGTTTATGGAACGGTACCTAGAAAATCCTCGGCACGTGGAGCTCCAGATA
>JAITJK010000021.1 GCA_031278935.1 Spirochaetaceae bacterium
AGAATTGAAATGCTCATGGTTGTTGACGGGAAAACCCACAAAGTGCGCATGACATGGAAACTCATTGACGCGAACACTTTGCGGTTGGACGGGCAAAACTACCGGAAAACGGACTAACAGGGCACGGGAACGGGGGTCTTTGTCCATTGATATAAAAAATCGAGGGCGTATAAAAAACGGGACGGTGGGATAAAAATTTCCGGAAAAACAAGTCATTAAAACCATGGGGAATAATTGTAGAGAAGGTTGAAACACCGTCATCATTGACCGCTTAATAGGCGGTCTCCGCAAGGCAATTTCGGTACCGAACTTGCCTTGCGGTTCTTTGAGCGGTTTCTCAGGCGAACCAGGGCAGGTTGTCCACGCTTCCTCGTCCGGCGATGGCCGTGAGTAAGCGACTTTACCCGCAGTTTGAACGATGTCGGGATACCAGGGCGTGATGAAGTCTCCTGTTGCAAGGCGGCGAAGCATATACGGCCTGCCTGTTGGCCTGTTATGCGAAATATTTTAGCCTGTCATCAAAAGTATATTGTCCTATGGGGAATGGGGAAAGCTTGTCTTCAACCTATAAATTTACTGAAGATGATGTTAATAAGGTGTAGAGGTGTACATCCATCCTCCTCCATCCTGCGCATGTGCTTAAGCTAACGTTCCTTCGATGAAGAAGAAACCACCTCCGTCAAAAGCGAGGAACGAAGCGATAGAGCACACCAGGCGAATATCCCACAATACGACTCTGCGCCGGCACCTGCAATGAACGTAGCGGGGTTGAACAGGCGAGGCGAACCGCAAGCTGCCTCCCAACGCAATAAACGGAGACGATCCGTTCCCCTAACCACGCTGCTCCTCACCACACCTGCGGCAGGGGTTAAAAAAGGCCGTCGGAAAGGCGAAAACTTTGAGGGGCAAGGGTTTCCCAGGGAGAGGGCTCCAATACGTCTTTGTCTATCTGGATGTATATCTGCGGCTCATAATCCGGTTCGGGATGCAGGCTGTTACGGGAGTTGAGGAACGCCAAATTGAGCCCCGGAGTGGATAGTTCTCCCGCGCCGGAACGAACCATGGTTTCAGGGTTTCGGGTAAGCGTATCCCAGGCCCGGGCAGACTCGGAATACAGGCCCAGGGCTTGAGAACGATACCGGTTGTCCCCAGTCTGTTCGGTCAAGGCGTCGAGGGTTACTCCCAAATTATTCCTGACTATCATAAGCCGTTCCGTGAGCTCTAAATGATCGGGTCGTTCGTTGGGAAGCAGCAGAGGAAACCGAAGGCGGTCCGCATCCAAAAGCTCCATCAAACGGCTGTAATACCCTTGGGCGGTAAAATAATCTCCCCGCATATAGGAGGCGCTTCCCAGGGCATTAAGCAAGCGCCGGTTTAAGGGGATTTCCGAGGAAGCCACGAAAAACCGCTCCAGCGCCGGGCCCCATTGTCGTTGATGATAGTAGGCATAGCCCATACGGTAATGGACTTCAGGCGGCGCCCAGCCGTTTTCTTCCGATTGCAGGTAATACTCCAAGGCTCGGCCCATGATCCCTTCCTGGGTGAAGTAGGCCAAGTCCCCGAGGTCCGCATAAAGCTGGCCAAACCGGGGCGAGGAGGTGAGGATCTGCCGTTTAACTCCGTCTTCAAATAAGCTCACCGCTTTAACCAGGTGTTCTTCGGCGGCAAAGAATTCTTTCTCATTGGTTAATAAGCGAGCATAACGCCGCTCCGTATCAATCCGCATATTGAGCCGACGGACCGGCTCCTCCTGGACCGCGTCAAAGGACTGAAGGGCCCGCTCGAGGGTTATCCGTTCATCCGCTACATTGTCGAAGTAATTGTAATACCGGGCAAGATGGTAGTGGGGTTCCGGTAAAGCCGGATCCGCCCCCGCAGCTTTCACCAAAATATCCCGAATGCCGTCAATGTAGCTTATATACTCATTGGGAACTCCTCGGACTTCTTCGAGCTTCTTATCCAACAAATACCCCCCCAGCTCCGCTAAGGTAGCGGGGGCGATTTTGGTCCGAGGATTATCCATGAAGTGGGATTGCAGGGGAAGCACTTCCTTCAAGTTGTCAGTACGGATGAAATACTTCAGCATCCGCTCTACCACCGGATCAACCCAGCCGTACCGTTCCAGATACCGGGCATAGACGTTTCGGGCATCTTCGTATCGTTCGGGTTCAATGTCTCCCCAGGCCAGGGCGTTATCCCCCACCGCGAGGAGCCCCTCCTTATCGTCCGCGGCGTAATCCAGGATATTTCTTCGTAAAAGACGGTCCGCCTTAGCGTAATTGCTCAGGTGATTCGTTTCCATGGCGGCGTAATCCAGGACCCCTTTCTTGTCCCGAAGATAATACTGTAAGAGTTCATCATATTTTTCTTCAGCAAAGCCATATTGCCGGGCGTCCCTAAACCCCTCGGCGTACCGGTAAAACCAGGGTTTTTGCGGTTGAATACGCAGGGCCTCTTTAAATACCTCCTTGGCCTGGCTGTATTCCCCGGCCAGGAGCTCGGCATATCCCTTCTTGTACACCGAGTTCGCCCGGATGGGGGTATACACAAACCGGTAGGCTAAATACCCGAGAGAGGCCACCACTAAGGCGATCATCAAAAAAAGCCGCAGTATAGGCAGGAATTTATGGATAAAGATATAGGTGAAACTGGAATGGGCTGCTTCCAGGGCTTCCCCAGTCTTTTTCTGAAAGTTCTTGGGGATGATGATAATCCGTCCAAGGATTTTCCCCACCAAAGGCGTCATCTCTTTAACCGACGCGCCTTTTACCAGGGATTTTATCAGTTTGGACATCAAGGCCGGGTCTACCGCTTGCTCGGCGATGGCCTCTTCACAGGCAATACGCAGATTCAAGGGATAGGATTCCAGGGTCTTGTTCAGCGAGGCCAGTTCTTCCTCACTCAATTCGATTTCTTCAATATCTTTGGTAGGTTTAATCGCCGCAAGGTCCTCATCAAAGGGCCTGAAAGTCCCAAGGGGAGCGTCGTCTGGGGCTTCTTCCTGCACCTTATAGGCGTCAAAAGTATCCAGTGGCAGTCCCTCCACCGAGGGCTCTCCCCTTGGCGAGGCGTTTTCGGTCTCTTGGAGAGCAGATTCCTCTAGGGAAGCGCTTGCCCCTTGTTCCGGTCCCTCTTCTTCGGGAGGGTCCTCCCTCAGGATGTTTTCCAGATCATCAAAAGAAACATCTCCTAAGGACTCTTCCTCCTCTTCGGTGATTTCTTCTTGGGCCCCGGCATCGGGCGTTTCCGTATCCTCATTGAGGGCGTTTTCTAAATCATCAAAGGAAAAATCCTCTAAAGGCGGGAGGCCTCCTTCTGCGGTCTCATCTTCGTCATCTAAGTTGTCCTCATTGAGGGCGTTTTCGAGATCATCAAAGGAAAAATCTTCCAAAGGCGGGAGGTCCCCGCTAGAGAGCGCCGCATCTTCTTCGATATCGGTATCAGGCGTTTCCGTATCCCCATTGAGGGCGTTTTCGAGATCATTAAAAGGAAAGTCCTCAACCGGCGGTATAGCATCCGCTTCAGCCGAGGCCGCCGCATCTTCTTCAGCATCGGTATCAGGCGTTTCCATATCCTCATTGAGGGCGTTTTCGAGATCATCAAAGGAAAAATCTTCCAAAGGCGGGAGGTCCCCGCTAGAGAGCGCAGTATCTTCTTCAGTATCGGTATCAGGCGTTTCTGCATCCGTATTCAGGACGTTTCCCTGGTCGTCAAAAGGAAAGTCCTCAACCGGCGGTATAGCATCCGCTTCAGCCAGGGTCGCAGGATATTCTTCGGCGCTGGTATCAGGCGTTTCCGTATCCCCATTGAGGGCGTTTCCGAGGTCATCAAAGGAAAATTCCTCAGGCGGCGGCGTATCCTCTGCTTCAGGGAGAACGTTTTCTTCACCCTCCTCGCCCTCTTCGGCGGCAGGAGTCTCAGGAATCGGGTCTTGGGGCACATCGGGGCTCCATAAATCGCTAAAATCAAAATCATCCTCCCCATCCCAGTCCGAATCTGCGGAATCCTCGGCCACTTCGGGGGCGGGGCCCTGCAAAAAATCTTCCACAGGATCCGGTATGGGACCGGTTTCAGCAAAGGCTTTTGGGGCATCGGAATCCGGCAAGGGAATATCTTCTGGGAGAAGGCCTTGTTCTGCCAGGATGATATCTTCTCTACCGGCGCTGCGAAAGGAGGTTTGAAATGCTTCCAGATCTTCTAATGACGGCATATTTAAGATATTGAGCTATCAACCGATAATTGTAAATAGTCTATGAAAACGATTATGGTTGCAGGACTCCTTATGCTTATTATCGGCACTATTGGGGCGGTAGATACAGAATCTTATGAATTTATTGATCATTTATTAAGCCTCAGTGGTCCGGGACGTCCGGAGATATTTGAAGACGGGGTGATCTTTACTGCTCCTTCCTCTTATCGAAGAGTAGGTATTGCCTTTGCCCATGAGGGCTTTGCCCAGGTGTATTGGTTTCGCAAGCTCCTTTTCCCCAAGGATAATCCAACCTTGGAGGAAGAGAAGAATAAAAAGAAGCCCCCCTACACGGATTCAGGGATATTGTTCTATGTGTATACCGTGCCGGAGCATATCCGGGAACTGGAATACCGGCTCGTCATAGACGGTTTGTGGACCACGGATCCGGGAAACCCGGAATCCCGGATGACGCCCTCGGGGCTCACCCATTCGGTGGTGGCTATTCCCACAACCAGTGGCAAAGCCCCCTCTACCTTTGACGCCCCTGAGGGGAGCCTCAGTTTCAGCTACACCGCCCCCCCCGGAGAATCAGTCACAGTGGCAGGTAATTTTAACGGCTGGGATCCCTTTATGTATACCTTGCAGGAAAAAACCCCGGGCCGGTATTCCCTTACCTTGCCTTTGCCCCCGGGGACCTATCAGTACGTGTTCTTTCACCGAGGCCAGCGGGTGCTGGATCCCCATAACCCCAACCGGGTGTATACCAAAGATGGTAAAATCGCCTCGGTTGCCCTTATTCCCTAAATGTAGGCAGTATGAAGTGGGCCCTTCAATAAAGGGTTTCTCGATAGGATAAAGCCTAAGGCAATATAGGGTC
>JAITJK010000027.1 GCA_031278935.1 Spirochaetaceae bacterium
CGCTTTGCGGACAATGTGGTGGATTCCACCCGGGGGATCAAGCTCAAAATCGAAGAGGTGCAAGCCGCTTCCCAGAGCTTAATCGCCGAAGCCTACAACGGTTCCCAGAAAATCGAACAGGGTTATGCCCACATGGGGGCCCAGAAAGTGGTGTTTGACGGGATTGCGGAGGCTACCCAGACCGCAGCCACCCGACTCCAGCAAATGGCCAACTTGAGTAAGCAACAGGAGTACGCCTCCGCGCAGATCTTCGAGGCCCTGAAGGAAATATCCGCAGGGGTACAGCAATTTGTGGTGGCCACCTCGTCCACCTCCAAGGTGGTGGGTTCCTTAAACGATATGGCTACGGGATTACAGAAGGCGATTGAAAAATACCGTGCCTAATAAAACCTAAAAAGGGGGAGGCTTCATGACAGAAACAACGGACTATATCCGGCGGGAAGAACGGGCCGGTGAATCGATAATCACCTATTTTCGTATAGTCTTAGGGATTATCTATTGTATAAGTGTGGGGATAGGGGTATTCAGGGCTCAAGGATCCGCACGCTTGGGGGTGGGGACGTATATCGGTATCGGCCTTTTCTTCATCTACAGTGCCCTCATGTTCTGGCATGTCCATAAGCAACGGGTACTGCAACCCGCCCTCAAGTATGGGGCGACCTTTTTGGATCTGGGCTTCATGTCTTTGATCATCCTCAGCCTGTTTTCCCGGCAGATGGCCCTCCCCATGACCTTGTTTATCGTGCATTTGGGTATGTACGGTATCGTTATTATGCTGGGGATGCTGCGCCGCCACCAGGGCTGCGGGCTTTGTTCCGGGTTTATGGCCCTGATCTGGTATATCGGCACTACCCTAGCCTTGCAGATCCTGGGGTATACCCAGACCATTAATTATGGCGCCTTAGGATTCGGATCGGCGTTCTTGGTGATTACCGGGGGTATCAGCGCCGCCCTAGCCCGGCAGTACCTGCATATGCTTCACCGGGTGGCCGAGAAGGAACAAAAAATCGAATCTACCCAAGCGGCTCTGAAGACGGTGTTACAGACCAAGGAAATCGCCAAAACTATCCGCAATTCCACCAATGAGATTTCCCAGTCCTCCAAGGAACTGTGCACTACCGCCAACAGCCAGGCTGCTAGCGTAGAAGAGATCGCCAGTACCATTGACGAAAACGCCAAAATCGCCTCGGATATCGCGGATAAGACCGGAAGCGTGGCCACCATTGCGGCGAAAATGGAAGAAGACGTGCTCACGGGTTTCTCGGTGTTGAAGAACAATATCAAGAAGATGGGGGATATCAAGGAAAAGAATGACGGGGTTATAAGCGGGATCGTACTTTTGGGGAATAAGATCGCCAAGATTCGGGATATTGTGCAGGTCATCAATGCCATTACGAATCAAACCAAGGTTATTGCCTTTAACGCGGCCCTGGAGGCAGCCAGCGCCGGGGAAACGGGTAAACGCTTTGCCGTGGTAGCCGGGGAAGTAAACCGTCTGGCCGATGATGTGGCCAATCTGACTAAACAGATCCGGGAACAGGTGGAAGAGATTCAAAACTCCTCGTCCTCCTTGATTATCTCTAGTGAAGAAGGGGCGGATAACATTGCCGAAGGGTATAAGCTCATCAAAGAACTGGAAGACGTCTTCATGGAAATCCGTTCCGGCGCGGAGATCACCTCCAACCAGGCCCAGACTATCACGGTTTCCACCCAAAAACAGCGTAAGTCCAGTGAACAGATAACCATTGCTATCACCGACATATCCCGGGGGCTCAATAATTTTCTACACTCCACTGAGGTAGCCACCTCCTCGGCGGAACGGCTTACCAAGCTTGCCCATACCCTGGAATCCGTACTGCACCACGAAGAAGAGCCGGAAAGCCATGGCAATCAATAAAGAAAAATACATCGATAAATTTATTGATGAAGGCATAGAAAACATTGCCACCATAGAGGGCCTGCTCTTCGATGTGCGGGAGGGGGGCTCTCTGGAAGATGACTTTGTAAGCCTCTTACGGAGCCTGCATACCCTCAAGGGCTCCGCCCGGATGCTGGACTTTGTCCACATAGAAACCGTAACCCACGCTTTGGAAACCGTATTTATCGGAGTGAAAGAGCAGCGGATCAACTTCTCCGACAAGGCCCTGCGCCTGAGCCTGGTTTCCTTGGACTTGCTCAAGGCGGCGTTCGCCTGCATACAGCACACCAAGGACGATGCTATTGAAACTGAGGCCTTTGAACGGGAGCTTACGGCCCTGGCGGCGAATGAAGAATTTTCCATTCCTCACCTGGAAAGCCCGGCCTTCGAGCCGCCTGTCGAGACCCAAACTCAAGCGGTGCAGGAGGAGGGGGCCGCGCAAGGGGAGACCCGACGGGAACGGATCGAGGAAGTCAAGTCTGAAAGCATCCGTATTCCCCTGCAAAAAATCAATGACATTATCAAGAACATGGCTTCCCTGCAATCCCTGGAAATAAGCGCCAAGAATATTTCCCAGGAAATGGAAAACGCCTATGAAAGTTGCAGCCAATTCTTGAAGCTGGTCCTTCTGGAACATCAGATTAACCCGTCTTTTACCAAAGAACTACGCCAGTTGGAACAGGCCTTGCGAAAAATCGCTTCTAAAATGAAGAATTACGCCATTGATGTGGGGAATCATACCAAAAGCGCCTATGACAGCGTTATTTCCCTGCGAATGCTGCCCCTGTCCACGGTTTTGGACGTCTATCCCCGGTATGTCTTCGAGATTGCCTCGGAGCTGGATAAGCAAGTCCAGTTGCGTCTTGAGGGGGCGGAGCATGAAATCGACAAAAATATCATCGAAACCCTGTCGGATGTGTTTATCCATACGGTCCGCAACGCCATTGACCACGGCATAGAAAGCCCGGCGGAGCGCCGGCAGGCGGGGAAGAGCGAGACCGGGCATCTCAGCATCCGCTGTGTTCGGGAAAGCGGTAGCATGAAGATCATGATTGCCGACGATGGCCGGGGCATTGATATTGAAGGCATCCGAAAAAAAATCGTAGAACGGAAACTGCTAAGTCCCGAACACGCTGCCCAGCTCAGTGGGGAAGAGCTTATCAACTATATCTTTCAAACCGGGTTTTCCACGTCCTCCACGGTGAGCACTATCTCAGGCCGGGGAGTCGGTATGGACGCAGTGCGTAACTGTGTGGAGCGTATGAAAGGCAGCATCTTCGTGGAAAGCAAGCAAGGGAAAGGGACCTGTTTTAATATTCTCGTGCCTCTATCCTTTGCCTCCCTCATCGGTTTTCCCGTGAGCTGTGGGGAAATGAAGTTTATTATCCCGGCCAACTTTGTAGATACGGTGTTGCTTATCCAGAACGACGCCATCATCACCGTGGTGGATCATCCGGGGATTAAATTCAATAACCATATTGTGAAACTCTACTATCTCAACCATATCCTGGGGATTAAGACTCAGGAGTATCTTTCGGAACAACAAACCTTCTTCGTGGTCATCATTAAGGCTTTTGATGAAACCATTGCTCTGGCCTTGGATACCATAAGTAATATGCGGTCCGTGATTCTGAAATCCATGCCTTCTTTTATGGACGGCATCCGTATTTTTTCCGGGGTGGTTATCGGTGAAGACTATGAGATGGTTCCGGCCCTGCACATCCCGACGCTAATTAAAATGGCCAAACGGATCACCTCGTTTGATCAAAAGAAACGATATATTGACCATGAAACGGTGCGAAAGTCCATTTTAATTGTGGATGATTCTATGCACACGCGGGAGATTGAGCGGGACATTTTGCAGGCCGAGGGTTACCAAGTGGATACGGCCTCAGATGGTTCCGAGGCCCTGACTGCAGCGAAGAATCACCGGTATGACTTGATCTGTACAGACCTGAATATGCCCCAGATGGACGGGTTTATGCTTACGGAAAGTATACGGAAGCATGACGAGCTGTCCCGGATTCCCATCATTGTTATATCCTCCAAGTCCAGTGAAGAAGAACAAAAGCACGCGGTCATGCTGGGGGCCAACCGGTATATCATAAAGAACTCCTTCAATAACCACAATCTAGTTACTGCGGTGCGAGACTTGATTGGCGAGGCACATGGCTAACTGGGCTGAGGTTTTGAGGGTACCGGGCGCGGGTTCCGGGGAACCGTGGCGGGGAAGGGTCGCCCCTCGATCCAGGTCGCCCGGCCTTGGACCTTATACTTTTTTCTTGACAATATCGCTTTTGAGGCACCGGGTGCAGATTTTCAGGGTCAAGGTGGTCCCCTCCACTTCGGTTTTTACCTTCACGAGATTAGGCCGCCAGGTACGGCGGGTCCGATTCTTGGCATGACTTACCTTGTTCCCGGTAATGGTGTGTTTTCCGCAAAT
>JAITJK010000106.1 GCA_031278935.1 Spirochaetaceae bacterium
ATAAGGATCCTGATGACCTCAGACATATCGGTTCTGAGGATGCTGTTGATCACACTGGGGGTCATGGCCAGGATACTCTGGAACAAAAAGGTCCCCACCACCACGTGGAGTATGGTGGCTTTGTTGACCGAGGCGCCCCCCAGTAGCACCGCAGCCACCGCAGGGAAGGCCATGAACAACGGCGCCTGGTAAAGCTGGATAAAGCCGAAGCTCTGCTGGTACACCAGGATGCCGACGGCCCCATAGACCGTGGACACCACAACGCTGATGACCCGCATCCGGGCCACGGAAACGCCACCGGCCCGGGCAAAGTTGGGGTTAGAACCCACGGCGGTGAGGGCCGTACCGGTACGGCTACGCATGAAAAGCCACATGATAAATGCCATAAGCGCGAAGAACAGGATGGACCCCGTGGGAAACTCGAATACCGGGCCGATTTTGACGGCCAGAAAATTGTTCAGCGTCTGAGCCCAGTAGCCATCCAGGGTGATGGTGGTCCGCAGCCCCTGGCCGGTATAGCCCCATACCATGGTCGGGTTGGTGAAAGGGAGGATGAGCCACATGATGGCCATGAAGGTGACTATGGAAAAGCCCACGTACATGGCGATGGTCATTTCCTCGCCCTTTACCTTGTTGAGGAGCATCCCATACAGCAGACCGAAGATGACGGCCAAGGGGAGGCTGAAAACAATGGCCATAAAGAAGCCCGCATATCCGGTTAGGCGGACCTGCATTGCCAGGGTGGACCCCAAAAGCCCGGCGATGATCCCCACAGGAAGCCCAAAGTTGAGTCCTGCGCCGGCCTGCATCATGGGCACCATGGCCAGCACCATAACGCCGTTCTGGCCGAAGCGGACCAGCACGTCCTTGAGGGAATTGTCCACCCGGACCCCCACAAAGGGCGCGGTGATGAAAAGGGCCACCACAAAGAAGAAGATGATCAGCCGGGGCCACCCAAAGTCGGCGACAAACTCCTTTATACGCCCGTTAATCGTGTCGCTATTACTCATAGTTTCCCTCCCGACATTAGGATACCGAACTCCGCCGTCGGACGGTCCGGGCTTAGTATCCCTGCGATCCGGCCCTCGTCCACAATGGCGACCCGGTCACAGATGGACCTAAGCTCCTCCAACTCGCTGGACACCATGACGATGGTGGTTCCCCGTTCCCGGTTGTAGGAGCGCAGGGTATCCAGCACTATTTTTTTGGCCCCCACATCGATGCCCCTGGTGGGCTCGGACACAAAGAGCAGTTTGGGGTTCAGCGCAAAGGCTTTGGATAGGCATACCTTTTGCTGGTTCCCCCCGGAAAGCTCCTTGGCGGGCTGTCTGCCCCCGGTACATTTTATTTCCAGCTTCCTGATATACTCGTCCGCCAGCGCAGCCATGGCCTTTTCGTCCCGGAGTTTGAAGAAACCCCCGAAAAAGGACTTGAGAAAGGCGCCTTTAGTCTGCATGGCTCCAAAGGCAATGTTCCAGTCCAGGTTTTCGTCCAGGAGAAGCCCCACCCCCCGGCGATCCTCGGAGACAAAGGCCATGCCGGAGTCTAACGCCAGCCTGGGTTCCCCCAGCGTCACCGGGTATTGGTTCAGCAGGACCTTCCCTCCGGCGGGGAAGAGCCCCATGATGCCATTGGGTATGCCGAGCTTGCCCTGTCCGGCAAGTCCGCCGATGCCGAATATCTCTCCGGTCTTGACCGTAAAAGAAACATCCCGCACCGTTTCCCCCGGCATATCCACCCAGAGATTGTCAACCCGCAACGCTTCCCCCTCCAGTAGCTGTTCCCTGGCGGAGTGGCCGGTATCGGCCATTTCCCGGCCCACCATCCAGGAAGCGATGTCCAGCACGGAAACATCGTCGTTGGGGATGTCCTTGATGATGTGTCCGTCCCGCAGCACAACCACCCGGTCGGCAATTTCCGTAACTTCATGGAGCCGGTGGGATATGAAAATAATAGCGATCCCCTCGGAGGCCAGCCGTTTGAGTGATGACAGGAGTATGTCCGCCTCGCTTTCGGTGAGCACCGCGGTGGGTTCGTCCAGCACCAGGAGTTCCATACGGTCCCGGTCTATTTCCCGGGCAATTTCGGTGAACTGTTTGTGAGCCACGGGCATTTCGGCCACTACCGTGTCTGCGGCAAATTTGACCCCCAGTTTTTCGATGGCGCCTCCTGCGCGGTTTAGCATCACGTCCCGCTTGAGGGTGGCAAGCCTTTCCCCAAAGACCTCCACCGCCGGATTGTCCCGGGTGGGCTCACGGTTGAGGAGGATGTTTTCGTAGGCGGTAAACCCGGGGATGAGAGAAAACTCCTGGTGTACCATGCCGATTCCCGCGTCAATCGCGTCGAAGGGGCTTTTGAAGGACACCGGGGCGCCCTTGAAATAGATCTTGCCTGCGAAGCCTCCGGTATCGGCAATGACGGGCATCCCGAAAAGGATCTGCATCAAAGTCGTTTTCCCTGCGCCGTTTTCCCCCACCAGTCCGAGAATTTCCCCCTTACACAGGGAGAAATTCACATCGGACAGGACCGGGGTTCCGTAAAAATCTTTTGAAACCCCTTCCAAACGCAGAAGGGGTTCGGGCCTAAGGTCCTCTGTGTCTGCCATATGCAAACCCTTGACCTAGTTGCCGCCTTGGAATTTAATATCGTAGTACTTTTCCGGTACTACCTGTGTGGTGGTGGGAAGGTAACCTTTTCCCATAATGTAGGTGTCCATGTAGATCAGGATCTGATTCCGGGCGCGGATGCCGGTGTTGGCGTCCACATAGTAGCCGCCGTTCCACTTAGCGCCGGGGGTGAATTCACCCAGAGCCGCATAGAGGTCGGTAAGGCTGTCCAGCTTGGCGCCGCCGTCCAGGATCCGCTTGGCGAATTCGCCGAGACCCGCACTGACGGTAAAGCCATAGGAGAAGGCCCAGGTACCAAACTTACCGGCGCCACCCTTGGCGACCACCGCTTCTTCCACTTTCTTGAGGATCGCGGGGAAATTACCCGCCTCTGCGGAAAGGTCAATGCCCAGCGCGCCGGGATAACCCATGAGAGGCGAGGGCAGGTCCGCTTCCACAAACATTCCACCATAGGCCAGGAGTTGCCGGAGCAGGGGTTCGGTATGGGCGTCGTTAGTGCAGAAAAACACCGATTTTTCGCCGTACTGCTGAATCCACTGGGGAGTCTGTTCCAGGATGTATTGCTGAGCGCCCGCTATCCCCACGTCGGAAGTGGGGTCCGGGGCGGTAACAAAGACAAACTTAAGCCCCAGGTCGTTACAGGCCGCTTCAAAGATCTGCCGACGGAGTCCCAGGGATTCATAGGACATGTGCCTGGGGAAGGAGATGTGCACAAAGGTGTCCGCCTCAAGCTGCTTGGCTGCCCAGATAATAGTATAGCCCCGGGAGATAAAGTCCGCGCTGATGGCGAGGTCCGCAGTCTGCTGGATAACCAGGGGATCTTCATGGGACTCGCCGGCGAAGAGCATAATGTCAGGCCGCCGCTCCCGTACCCGTCTAAAGGCTTCGGCAGTACCGGGTACGCCCTGGTTCACCACAATCGCCTTCATCAGGGGGTCGTCCGCCAAGGTTACGATCTGTGAAATAGTCACTTCCTGCTGATCCATAAAGCTGTCGGGATAGGTGACGTGCTGGATAATGCCGCCGCTGGAAACACTGCCGTACCGGCGGATCAGTTCTTCCGCGCCCCGCAGGTCGTCTTCGGACTGGGAAACCGTACCGGTAACCAGGCCGATGTGATAGGCTGCTCCGGTGGATTGTTGTTGCTGCCGTCCTCCCCCGGCAAAGCTTAGGGCGGCGCCTGCCAGCAGGACGCACAAAAACATCGTTCCTCTCTTCATTTTCTACACCTCCAAAAAAATATGCAATAACAGAGTTAATTACTACCTTGGAATTTAATATCGTAGTACTTTTCCGGTACTACCTGTGTGGTGGTGGGAAGATAACCCTTTCCCATGATGTAGGTATCCATATAGAGTAAAAGGAAGTTCCGGAAGCGCACACCGGTATTATTGTCCACATAGCTGGCCCCATTCCACTTGGCTCCGGGGGTAAACTCACCCAAGGCGGCCCACATATCGGCCATGGTACCCAGTTGGGCCTTGCCTTCCAGAATGCGCTTGGCGTATTCGCCCCATCCGGCGCTTTGAGCAAAGCCATAGGAGAAGGCCCAGGTACCGAACTTACCGGCGCCGCCCTTGGCAACCACCGCTTCTTCCACTTTCTTGAGGATCGCGGGGAAATTACCCGCCTCGGAGGAAAGATCAAGCCCTAAAGCGCCGGGATAGCCCATGAGAGGCGAGGGTAAGTCCGCTTCCACGAACATCCCACCGTAGACCAGGAGCTGCCGGAGCAGGGGTTCGGTATGGGCGTCGTTGGTACAGAAGAACACCGATTTTTCACCGTACTGCTGAATCCACTGGGGGGTCTGTTCCAGGATGTACTGCTGAGCGCCCGCGACACCCACATCGGAAGTCGGGTCCGGGGCGGTAACAAAGACAAACTTAAGCCCCAGGTCCTTACAGGCCTCCTCCATGATCTGCCGGCGGAGTCCCAGGGATTCATAGGACATATGTCTGGGGAAGGAGATGTGCACAAAGGTGTCCGCCCCAAGCTGCTTGGCCGCCCAGGGAATCAGGTAGCCCCGGGAGATAAAGTCCGCGCTGGTAGCCAGATCCGCGGCCTGCTGGATAACCAGAGGATCCTCGTGGGCTTCCGCGGCAATGAGCAGGATATCCGGCCTCCTTTCCCGCACCCTCTTAAAGGCTTCCGCAGTGCCGGGAATAGCGTTGTTCACCACTATAGCCTTCATCAGAGGATCGTCCGCCATGGACACCACCTGGGAGATATAGACCTCCTGCTGATCCATGAAGCTGTCGGGATAGGTGACGTGCTGGATAATGCCGCCGCTGGAAACACTGCCGTAGCGGCGGATCAACTCCTCCGCTCCCCGCAGATCGTCTTCGGCCTGGGACACGGTTTCGGTCAAAATGCCGATGTGGAAAGGACCGTCTACTTTCCAGTCCCTGACGCCCGAGTCCCCGGTTCTTCCGGTTTGCTGCTGCCGGCCACCTCCGGCAAAGGCCAGAGCGGCGCCTGCCAGCAGGACGCACAAAAACATCATTCCTCTTTTCATATTCTACTCCTTTAAGAAACGTGTAATAACAGGGTTAATTACCACCCTGCAATTTGATGTTGCAGTACTTCTCGGGAACAACCCGTTCGGCAGTGGAGAGGTAACCCTTTCCCATGATATAGGCGCCCATGTAGCATTCCTCTTTTCATTCCACCCCTCCTTAAAAATAAACTGAGGCTGTTCCGAAACTTCAGCGTTGGAACAGCTTCCATAGATTTCAACCGGCAAGCCATATTCTACACAACAGAGTTGAGCCTGTTAGAAATCAATCCCCATAGCCTTTCTGAGCCGGGAAACAGTTTTGGA
>JAITJK010000155.1 GCA_031278935.1 Spirochaetaceae bacterium
TCGTTACCTTTTCATAGAAAATACCGAATACCTCATCCTCTCCAGCACTGCCTGCCTCCCCCCCCTGATCCGCATGGCCGCCGTTTCCTGATCCTGTTCCCGCGCCGCCGCCACCGCCGCCGTTACCCCCAAAGGCCGCAAGGGCGTAGGGAAAATCTTTACAGAGTACCGCCGCTATGGCCCCTGCTCCTCCTGGGCTACCGGATCCCCCAGGCCAAAATTTGTAGGGGTTTAGATCCCAGAACAGAATAGTAATGCGTATAAAAGGATTTTGTTCGATATAGCCCCCGATTCCTCCTTGGGCGGCCGAGCCGTGCAGGACCGGGTAGAAGGTCATCTTACGGGATAGGCGTACCAGCTCGATAATCCTGCCGCCGGCGCCACCATCGCCGCCATTACTGCCATTCTTGCCTTTGCCCCCCGCGCCGCCGCCGCCGGCGGAAACATCGAAGCAGTAAAGCCCAGCGCCCAATTCTACCTTATCCTTATCATTATCTATCCTGATTTTTTCTTTCCCTAAAGGGGCTTTAAGGGAGGTTTTCAGTATTTCTATAGCCTGGGGGGCTACACACCTTTCCAGGGCGTTAAAACACTGTTTTTCAGAGCATATCCCACCGTTTTTAATGAAGCTCCCAAAACAGCGCTTGTCTCCCCAGTAGTACCCGCCTTTGAGCGGTTCATACGTGGGTTCTTCTTTGGAATAGACAAACCGGCAAAGTCCATTCCCGCTGAGTTCCGCGTAAATATAGTTTTGCCCATCCACAGTAGTACCGACGATAGGTTCGTTAACCTCTAGGGTGTAGAGTATGCTGTTAAGTTCAAAGCGGCTTCCTTGGAGTACCTGATCCGGCATACCCGGGTCGTCTATAGCTATAGGGGAGAGGTCAATATTGGCAAAGCCAATCGTCAAGAGGGAAAGCAGGGTATTTTGCCGCTGATACCCTTGGGTAAGGCCTTGGCTGGGTAAGGCCGCAGGGTTTGGTATCGCCTTTCCCATATTAACGCTTCGCCTCGTTGAAGTCCGTCTCAACCGTTTCGGCGGCGGTGGCGGCGGTGACGGCCGCGGTTTTTGCTTGGGTAAGCAGTCCTTTCTCTCCTTCCTCTCCTTCCTCTCCTTCCTCTCCTTCAAAAACCAGGTTGGCTATACTATTTTTTACGGATTCTACGTTGTTCAACACCGATCCTGCGTCGACCACCATATTCGTCGCGGCGGTCTTGGCAGCTGCGGTATTTATCTCACCCACTGCTGCTTTTACGGCTTCTGCTGTGCTTGCCTTTGTTTTCAGTTCTGATAGTTTGGTTGTTAGGGCGGTAAAATAGTCTCTTTGGGCGCTGCTTAGGGTATCTTTCTCTTTTCCCTCAGCATCCTTGGAAATCAATGATTTTTCAAAGGTGTTTAGGACGGCATCAATACTCTTAACGGCATTGCTAAGGTCCTCGATGCTCTTTTGCATACTTTTTACATTGGGTAGTAATTCTTCCAGGCTGTCTATCAGATTGCTGGTTTCAGTTAGGGATTCTTTCGCCGTTCCTCCTCCATCGCCACCGGCCAGTTTTTCTGCGGATTCAATTAAACTATTGAGACATTCAAAATCCTTGACCTCATTAAAGGCCGTTTCCACAGCTGTTTGTGCAGCTGTTGCTGTATTTACGCATAAGCCTATACTGGTTTCAAGTTTAATCGTTTTCTGGTCTCCCGCGTTGAGTGTTACAAACCCTTCGAAGTCCATCATGGTATGCGGGGTACTATTCTTGTAGCGATAGGTCCCATCCGCATAATAGCAATTACCGATACACCGGCACCAGGAACCGTCTATTTGTTTGTACAATCCGCCCTTGACCGCGTTCTGCGCCGGGGCTTCTGAGCTCATGAAAAATGAGCAGGTATCGCCCTTTGAGTCTTGACGGCCATAGATATACACTATGGATTCGTTCGCAACAGGAGTCGGCGCTTGTATGTCTTCATTAGAAGCGCAGTGGTATACCACGCCGTCAATCTCCACAAGGCTCCCGGCCATTACCTGGGGCTTCCCGGCATCTTCCTTGCCCATGTGCGTAAAGCCTATCCGGGCAAGCCCAGTGGCAAGGGCCTTTATCCAATCATTTTGCCGCTGGTATCCCGTAGCAATACCCCCTTCGTTACTTGGCTTAGGGACAATATCGGGAATAGGAAAACTAATCGCCATATTTATATTCCTCCAATACTAATTTGTCTTGGGCCCGGTCGATTTCCCGGATGATCCATTGTTTAACCGGAGAATAGGTTCTACCGTTCACGGATAGTTCCAGCTCCACCAGATCAAGTAGGTCGAGGGTTGCACAATCAAAGCCCAAACCAACACTGGTGCTTACAGATAAATCGCTAAACCGTACGGCTAGCCGTTTTGCAAGCTTTTCAGCATCGATCTTTTGGGTAAGATAGGTATCAAATTCCGTCGGTATTTCTTTTAGGTACTTTCTTGCGACGTTACATTCATGTTCATAGTTTTCGGTATGTTTCTTTTTATAAGGATCATAGGCATAGTGGATGACACAAAATGAAAAATACTGGTCTTTGGCAAGGGAAAAATTGATATCCGGGGCCTGGGTAAGCTGCCATGATGGAATACTCCATTTTTTGGGATAGCCTTCAGATCCGTATTTTTCTATAGGCACAGAAAACCTGCGGATAGTAAAGCGGCCGTCGTGTTTCTGTATCATAAAGGCCATATCGCTTTTAAGGGCATCGGAAATAGCCTTTTTTACATCCCCCCCGGTGATAATACCCGCAACTTCCGGGGAATTCTTGATATACGCTTCCGTTTCTTTGGTATCGAAGGCATAGGAATTGTACGCCATATTGGGGGAACGCCTGATAAGGCTCTTGATAAGGTTCCCTGCCTTTAGGGTTTCTCCCGAAGAGGACGCACTGGGGTCACTATCGTGATCCCGATAGCCATAGACTATGGCGTACTTGGGCTTTCCTACCTTGGGCGTATCCTCATGAATTGAGTTACCATCTTTATCCTTGCCTTTATAGATGTATTTTTTCTGCTCTATAGCTACCGTGATAATCAAGGTCTTGGGATCAAACAAACAGGGTATGGGGCTTCCATCTTCGGTGTAGACCAATGAGTACTTTTTAGTTTGGTCCATGGCTTTCCCGTTGACCTTGGTGATATGCTCGTTCTTTACGAGGCCCATTTCCAGTTTCCATACCCCCTCTCCTACGAGGTACTTTCCCTGGGTGATAATGAGATCGTCTTCTTTTTTTTTGTCCTCCGCAAGATTCTCCAAATCGTTGTTGAGATAGGTATCTTCCTCGTTCTCTTGGGTTTCCACCAGTTCCAGCAAGGGAACGGTACACTTTCCGTATACTAAAGGTAATTCCTTGCCTTCCAGGGAGGCATTAAACGTACACTCCTCAAAGCCCTCATCTTTGACCGGAAAATCTGCTTCCGTGATGCGTCGGCAAACCGGATCTTCCAGGGCCCGGAACCGGTCATTGCAGACTAGGTCGATTTTTTGGGGACTCACCTTTATATCGTCCACAAAGCCCGCTAATACCGTAATAAAGTCCGATGCTTCCGCAGGGTTCTTGGTAGTTTTTCTGATATATCCGGGGGTATTGAAGAATAGTTCCGATTTTTCACCGTCAAAGGCGCCATCCCCGTTATCCAGACTTATGGTGAAGGACGATAATTTGGTAAGCCCTGCGATGGGGTCGGATAATTTTACATTGATTGAAGGTTTTTCAAGGCGACAAGGGGCGTATTTCCCCCGGATAAACAGGTCATACCCCCGAGTAGTGTCCTTGGGAGCGTAGAGGTATGCTTCCCGGCACAAGATCTCTGTGGTATCCGGCCGGTTGAGGGAGGGATGTTTCCAGGTACGGATATAGATATAGCCTTGCTCGTCCTGATACAAGGCCCCGTTAGCCTTATCCAGTTCGCCACCTAAGCCTACACCTTTTTCTACCACCTGCAGATACCCGTCCAGGTGTAGTTCTATCGCGGGATGGACAAACCAGTCGTAGGTTCCCTCCCAGGCGGACCACCAGGTCTCTTGTTCCGGGTAGCTTCCGGTATAGGCTTTATACAGGCATGACAAAAACCCGGTGGAGCCATCTTCCAGTTCGCCCTGTATATCCAGAGATGGAACCACGGCTATCTCGGTAAACTTAGTACGCCGGGTAATTTCCGCAAGAAAGTTTATCAATCCCGATTCCTCCAATTCATCAACTAAACATTTGCGGTGGATACAATCAGATCCCCTGAACGGAATCCCTCGTTTACCACGTCAAAGATGGTTTGCCGGTCTATCTGAACGATAATCCGGCTGCTCCCGCCGCCACTTTCACCCGCAGGGGTTACGTCCACGGTTTCCCCGGCGTTCACCCGCATCACCCCTTGGTCCACTCCGCCGCCAGTGTCGGACACAGTGAAACTACCACCGGTCTCAGCGGCTATGGGGGTACTCATAATCTTCACCTGGGTCGCAATACCCGTGGCAAGCACCACTCCCGCAGCTGCCACGTTCGCAGGGAAGGGAAGAAGAGGATGAGCAAGGATCTGGGTAAAGGCTACGAATGAGTTGATCAGTGCTTGACCTGCAGCTAT
>JAITJK010000187.1 GCA_031278935.1 Spirochaetaceae bacterium
TTCATCATATAAAAAACACTCTTCCAACGCGATAAAGAGTTCTTTTGCAAAAGGATCTTCAATATCCTTAATCAAAAGGCTGGCGCGCAGTTTTGGATATAATCGATACTGTACCGAAACCGCGATGAGCAAATACAGCTCATCATTCATGCGGATCGATCCTCCTGTCTGAGGGTCTTCTTCTTCCTTTCCCCTCCTTGATACATACCCCGCCGCAGCGTTACAATGGCGGGTATAGTCCTGGAATACCGCCACGGGGTCCACCCGAAAAGCATCAGCTATATGATCAATCGAGGCCCTTCTTGAAACCTCCGAGTCTAAGGTTGCTAAATACGGGAACATGAAAGCGCAGGCTTTCGCTTTTCCCTCGGAACCGGATAGATCAAAAAAAGACCTACTACGGCCTATAAGATACTCAAGATCAATTATAACATTTTTCGCGGTTTTTTGCAATGCCTCCGGGCCGGCTTCTTGTAAAATATCCGCAGGATCTTTATAGGCCGACGTGGCCTGCGCTCCTTTGGGGGGAACCACCACTTCCACAGCGAGGCTGTTTCTCCTACAGGTGAGAATGGCTTTAAGCGCTGCCTGTTGCCCCGCCGCATCGGCGTCAAAGAAAAGGTACACCCGCTCCGCAAAGCGGCGTAAGAGCTGGGCCTGCTCGTCTGTAAAGGCCGTACCCAAAGGGGCCACAGCGCTGGTAATCCCCGCCTGGTGCAGGGCAATCACGTCCATATACCCCTCGGCGATATAGACCGTCTTAGTTTGCCGAATGGTTTTCAGAGCCTCATCCAGGGCAAACAGGGTCTGTCCCTTCTTGTACCGGTCCGATTCCGGCGAGTTGAGGTATTTAGGTCCCTCCCCGGATAAAAGCCGACCCCCAAACGCGATGGTCCGTCCCTGGGGGTCCGCGATAGGAAACATAAGACGGCGGGAAAAGAAACTGGACCTGGGGTATTTGACTGAGAACAGACCGGAAGCGGTGAGAAAAGCTTCGGAATAGCCTTTCTTGATGAGAAAGGGGAACAACCAGCGCCGATCCGAAGGAGCATAGCCCAGACGGAAACGCTGGATAGTCTCTAGTTCCAATCCCCGGGAAAGAACATACTCCTTTGCTTCTTTCCCTTCCGCTCCCTGCATCAGCAAATAGTGAAAACTCCCGGCCACCCGGCGGTAGAGTTCGGCTTTTTCCTCAAACTCCTTGAGCCGCGAGGCTGCTCCCGGATCCTGCTGCCCCTCATACTCCAAGGGAACCCCAAAACGTTTCGCCAGGAGGGTTACGGCCTCAGGAAAGGACAGTTTCTCCATCTCCATGACCAAGTTGAGTACCGTCCCTCCCTTACCGCAGCCGAAACAATGGTACAGTTTGAGGTCCGGGTTCACCGTGAAGGACGGGGTCTTTTCCTGGTGAAAGGGACAGAGTCCGCTATATCGTCCCCCGCGCTGTTCAAGCCGTACGTATTCCCCCACGACCGCTAGGGCATCCATGCTTTGCTGTACCCCTTGTATGGTGGATTGGGCGATATAACTCATCTCGGATCGGTGTGCTTAAAGGGGAACCCGCTCACGAGGAGGAACGGCCTTTAACATAGAGGGTCCCGGCCCGGATATGATCGTCCAAGGTACGGGAAAAAGAGTGCCGTCCTGCGGCGCCATCTACCAAACGGAAATACAGATACTCCTTGCGTAGGGGATTAAAGGCCGCTTTTAGGGCAATGGCCCCGGGCGCTGAAATGGGCCCCGGAGGCAGCCCAGGTTGTATATAGGTGTTATAGGGATCCTGGATTTCCGTGTCCCGGGTATACAGGACTTCCGGGTGAGGTCGCCCCTGGATCTCGGTGATCACGTATTCCACTGTGGCGCAGGATTGCAGGGCCATACCAATATCCAAGCGGTTATAGAACACCCCAGCCATGAGGGGCGCTTCTTCATCCACCCGGTATTCCCGTTCCACAATGGACGCGATGATAACCTTCTGGTATAGCTCTTCCGGGCTCAAAGCCTTATCCTTCAGGTCGGACAAGGCGGCAATACGGCTAAAGAAGGTGTCCGCCATAGCTTTGACTACCAAGGACGCGGGATAGTCCCGGGGAAAGAAATAGGTATCAGGGTAGAGATAGCCTTCCATAGTTTCACCGGGTATGCGATAGGTCGCCCGCAGGTCAGCGTCCCCGGTGGCTGCCAAAAACGCGCTGGAGTCGCAAATCTCCGCGTCCTCAAGAATCTTGGCTATTTTTTTTAAGGTTACCCCCTCAGGGATGGTTACTCGGGTGAGAAACTGCTGTCCCGTTACCAGGACGGAACGAATAGCCATTTGGCTTGCTGGAAGATCCAGTCTATAGGTTCCCGCTTTGATATACCCCTTATCCAGCCGGGAAAGGATGTACCAGAAATAATGACTTCGGATGATCCCCGCATCTTTCAGCCGCTTTCCTACGGACAGGGCGCTTTCACCGGGATAGACTTCAAAGAAGCGCTGTTCCGCGATTCTTACCGAATCCTCGATGGCAGTCCCCGTTCCGCCGCTATCGACGGAAATACCAGCGGAATGCGCTGAGGACAGGGAAGCTCCGGTAGGGGGGGCGTTAAAATACATAACTCCTCCGATGGCCACCGCAGAGAATACCGCCGCCGTAGCGATAAGGCAGACCATGCAAAGTCCTATTATTTTAAGTATCCGCATCATAGGCACCGCTTATGCTCCCTTGTGCTTAGTGATTTGTTTTTATACCGAAGTCCCCTCATAAAGGCTTCAAAAGGCCTTCTACCTCTTGTATGGAAAGCCGCCCATAGAGGGTCCGCTCTATTCTTAAAAGTACCTCCCGTTCCGCCGGTGAAAGGGTGTTTTCCGTCCCTTTAAGCCGGGGAAAGAGGACTTTAAGTTCCTTAAAGGTGAGGAACACCCCCTCTTCATGCTGTTCTTCCATAGGCGTCGTCGTCGGGTTTTCTCCTACAAACTGATTTCCAGTCCTTCCGTGGCAAGGCTCACGGTGAGGCCTTTGAACCCCATGCGTTCAATATACCATTGGGCAGATTGTAGTAGGGAATAGAGCTTGCGGTCATCATAGGTGGGTTCGTGGTGAAACAGGACCAGATGTTTGATCTTCCAGTGGGCGGCAAAATCCACAGCCATACTGAAGGCGCTATGCCCCCAGTTGTATTTCTCAATAGCTTCCTTCAAGGTGTACTGAGAATCTACCACTGCGAGATCACAGTGCTCAAAAAATGTGGTGTTTTCCTCGTTCTCGATAAAATCCGCCGCCGATAAGGCCACGTCCGTGGCATAGATAAACCGGTGTTTTCCATCGTCAATCCGATAGGCGTAGGAATCCCCCGGATGGTTCAGAAGCTTATGGGCAATGTGGACCGAATATACGGGAAGTTCCGCAGTCAAAGCGTGAAAGCCCTTTGTGGCCCCCATCATGTCCATGGTTATAGGAAAATAGGGGGAGAGCATTTGCCTTGAGAGAATGTTCTCCAGGTCCTGCTTGGGGGAATAAAAATCCACCTGCACGGTCGGGTCATAGGCAGGATTAAAAAAAGGTAGGCCCATGATATGATCCCAATGGAAATGAGAAAAAAAGATATGATAGTGGGGTATATTCGGCTCTCGCTGGGCCAGGGCAATGCCCAATTCCCGAATCCCTGACCCGGCGTCAAAGATGATAACCTGCCGGGGATCATCCAAGGTAACCGAGACGCAGGAGGTGTTGCCCCCCACGGTGCTTTCAAGCCACGGCGGCAATTCCGCGAGAAACCGTTGCTTGGCTTCTGGGCTTTCCACATCCGCCGGGTGAATCTGGTCTATGATGGCGGCAACTTTGTCTTGTATATGGGATGATACTAACGGCACCGGTAAAGAACCCCGGACACCCCAAAAATGGATATGCATCTACATTCTCCCTTGCTTCCTTAGACTGTTCGTACAATGAGCGGTTCTCCCCTTCGCCGGCTTATCCATTGTTCTATTTCATCTTTGGTATGCAAGACACCGCTTCTCATACCTGGACACGAAGCCGCCCCATGGTTCCAGGCATCACGAGACGCGAGCAAGGACGGCCAAAAGGGAAAGGTTTTACATTGCAGTGGCCTTCCCTCGTACACCGAACAGCCCTGTCGCCAGAAAATACAATCATAGACAGCGGTTTCTTTTAAAGAAAGCCGTTCCTCCCCTATTCCTCCCGGAACCCACTGGCAATAGGTTTCTATAACTTCATTATAAGCCATTTGTAGTGTCTCGGCTAGAATGTCCACATCTTTTTTAGACAAAAATACAAACCCGCTCTCATAACGGCAACAGGCCGAACAGCGGGTACAAGAAAACCGCAGTCCCTGGTGATAAAAAGGTCGTTTCGACTTCTCTGCATACCAGGAAGCGGGCCCACTCGACATAGCGCCTCCCCTCCAAAAAAATAGGGGTTATCCCTTCCGCGTGGACAACCCCCTTTGGGGAGAGAAGGATTCGAACCTTCGAAGGCGGAGCCAACAGATTTACAGTCTGCCCCCTTTGACCGCTCGGGAATCTCCCCCTATGCCATACCTATACTCGTCCCGGTTTCCCCCTTTCAGGCTTTCCCCACTCCACCGGAAAGCCATCTCCCGGAGTCGAACCGGGGACCTCATGATTACAAGTCAGGTGCTCTACCCAACTGAGCTAAGATGGCAACATACTATGACTTATAATACCCATATTGGACGCGGTACGTCAAGGCTTTTGCGCGCTTTCTTAGCCTTATTCAGAGAAAAATAAGGCCCCTTAATGTGGGCGGAACCGTTGGGAAAGTTCCTTGAGGTGGCTGCCGATAAACAAGGCGCCGTAACTCGTTACGATACCGCCGATGGTAAGACCTAGAGGCAGCAAGAGGGAAGACCCGGAAACTGCCCGGAGACTTGCCGCCCCCATGCCGAAGAAGGAGGTAGGCAGGGTAACCAGGATGATGAGGCCGCCAATCACCCAACCACGAAAGGAAAACCCCGCGGAGAGGTCCCGCTCCAAGTTCGAGCGGGCAGCTTCTTCCCGGTAGATCCGTTCCATGATAGGGTCTTCTAGGGCTGGGGCCTCAGGGAAGAACCCGGTCTCCAACAATTCCCCCAGCGCTGCCAGTTGCTTCAGTTCCGTATCACAGCGTCGGCAATACAAGCGGTGCACTGCTAGATATATCTGGTAGCGCAGGGGAAGGGGCCCTTCTCCCAGGGCCTCATATACCTTATCCAGCGCTTTTTCCTCGATCCTCATCAGGGGCTTCATGTTTATCTCCTTTACAGAATCTAAATCTCGTTCATAGATACCGAAAATCCGCAAGTTTTTCTCGCAGTAGTTTCTTGGCCCGGAATACATGAGATTTGATCGTATTAACCGGATACCCGGTAATCACCTGTATCTCCTGGTATGACCTGCCGTAGAAAAAGAAGAGATCCACGCAGATCCGGTACCGTTCAGGGAGCTCCCGCACCGCTTCTCCTACAGCGGCTTGCACTGCCTGCCTGAGCAGTCGCTGTTCCGGGGTATCCCAATCCCGGGCATCCGCAGGGCCCGTACGGTCTTCCGCAAGGCTCTGGTAGGAGGTCTTGCGGGCGGCCCGGTTCACTGCGGTATTATAGGCCACCCGATAGAGCCACGTAGAAAACCGGCAGCGGCCTTCAAAGGTAGCCAAGTGGCGAAACACTTTCAAAAACACCTCTTGAGTGAAATCTGAAGCATCCTCGATGTTATGAAAAAAACTCAATCCCATACGGTATACGGTCTTTTCGTGCCGGTTCACCAGAAGCCGGAACAATTCTTTCTGTCCCGAGACGACTTCTGCGACGATCAAGGAATCGTCAACATCGTCTCCCTTCTTCATGAAACCGTATCGCTTCGCTTAATCCCGTAATAGACCAATAAGCCGATCCCGATGGATAAGGGAATGATCCCCCCTAAAAGACCGAAATTGACCCCTAATGCTAGGGCAAGAAAAACCGTTAAACCCAATCCCACGCTGCCCAAGAGCAACCCCGTAAGCAAGCTGAAAGAAAGGAGATCAAAGGGCGGCCGCTCATACCGTCCCGTCTGGATGAGCAAGGTCCGCCATTTGTGGTTCCAAAGAAGATAAAAAAATACCACCACCGACCCCATTACAATCCCCACGATAGGGATGATGGCGATAATAACCTGCACGGCGTTTGATGTAGATAACTCCATGAACTACTACTCCCTGTACTCTGGATAACGGCGGGGCCTCAGCTTAAGGCGAGGATGGCCTGCCTAAACAGCTGCTGTTCCCGATCCGCCCCTCCAGCGCCGGGAGGCAACACCGCCTCCGCCTTGGCCAGGGCCTCCGCAGCAGCCCGCTTGTCATAGCCCATCTCTACCAGGGCATCCACCAGTTCCCGGTGAGGAGATGGTGCGGGACCTGCACGGGACACCGGCGTGAGCTTTCCCTTAAGGGCGAGGAGCATTTTCTGGGCAGTTTTTTTTCCCAATCCCGGGACGCTTTCCAGTCGCCCTATATCCCCGGTCTCCAGGGCGGTTTCCAAGTCCTCAGGGCTTATGCCGCCGAGAATCTTTTG
>JAITJK010000198.1 GCA_031278935.1 Spirochaetaceae bacterium
CCTGTGTACCATGGCGGAATGGGGCTGGCATAGTTACCCCGAAACCCCTCCGGACGATACGGCTCTGCGCCTCACCCCTTTTGATACTTTTGGCCGGGCTGTGGGTTATGGCGTAGACGAAACCGGGCAAGAGGCGCTTTTTCAATCCCTCAGGCAGAACGCCCACAAGTTTCATCTGGGGAATATCGGCTTTACCTTGGCCGATACGCCTCTTTCCCTGGATAGGTGCGCAGTGCGGGAACAGACCCTTCATCTTTGGGAAGGACGCCTGGTTTCGCTCTGGAGTGTGGCCGGTACACCGGTATCCACGGAAACCTTTGTCCATCCAGAGGAAGATACGGTGTATGTGCGGGTTTGCTCGCCCCTTATCGCCGCCCGGCAGCTTGGGGTTTCGCTGCGCTTCCCTTATGGTAGCCACAAAAAATCCGGCGCGGATTTTACCGTCCCTTCACGGCATAGCGCCCTTCTGACCCATATAAGCCGCCAGGCCCTCCGGCTGGAACGGGTCATGGATCGCACTCGTTACCGCCTTACCCTAGGGTTTACTGGCATAGCCCAGGATGCCCTACCTGATAGGGGCCCGCTTCCCGATCACACCCTTATCCTGGAGGGAGATGGGAGCGAAAGTGGCGTCTTGGAACTGGCTTTCCGGTTTGAGCCCCTGCATATCCCTGTACTGGATACGCCAGAGGACGCTTCACAGGAGGTGAAAGACACCGATCCTCCGCCTTTTGCCCAGGCCCGAGAGTCCTGCCTGCGCTTTTGGGAAACCTACTGGATGGACGGCGGCGCGTTGGATTTCTCCCGTTCCCAGGACAGCCGAGGGCTAACCCTAGAGAAGCGACTGGTCCTTTCCCAGTATCTTATGGCGATTCAAAGCCGGGGTTGCTTTCCTCCGGCGGAGACGGGCCTCAGTTGTAACAGCTGGTACGGCAAGTTTCATCTGGAGATGCACTTTTGGCATTCCGCCCATTTTGCCCTCTGGGGCCGGGTGGAGGCGCTGAAAAAAAGCCTCGCCTATTATAAGCGCATACTCCCAGGCTCCCGCCGCATTGCCGCGTCCCAGGGTTATACGGGGGCCCGCTGGCCCAAGATGTGCGACCCCCGGGGTCTTAATACGCCTTCATCCATTGCGGTGCTGTTACTGTGGCAGCAAGCCCACCCGATTATGCTGGCGGAACTCTGCTACCGTGCTGCACCGGCGGAGGCGTTTTTACGGGAATACCGGGAGGTCATCCTGGAAACCGCAGTCTTTATGCAGTGTTTTATCCATATTGAGCAGACTGATGAGGGGCCGCGGGGGGTTTTGGGAGCGCCCTATATTCCCGCCCAAGAGCGGCACGATCCTCGCAGGGTCTTGAACGCCCCCTATGAGCTTGAGTATTTTCGCTGGGCCTTGAAGCAGGCGGACCAGTGGCTTGGCCGGCTGGGAGAGGCCCACCGGTTTGGGGATATAGCGGATCGACTTGCCCCGCCGCCTCATCGAGAGGGCTTGTATGTGGCCCATGAAAACTGCCCGGATACCTTTAGGTCGCCGTTTTTTTGCACGGACCATCCTTCTATGCTGGCCATGTACGGGGTGCTCAAAAGCGAGAAAGTCGACCTCGCCCGGATGTCCGCTACTTTGGATCAGGTTCTTGCGGTGTGGGATTGGCAGTCCCTCTGGGGCTGGGATTTTCCCCTGATGGCCATGACTGCGTACCGCTTAGGCCGCGGTGAAGAAGCGATTGATCTGTTGCTGCGGGATAGTCCCAAGAACACCTATCTGCCCAACGGACATAACCGGCAGACCGGCTGTAATGCGCTCCCGCTGTATTTGCCGGGAAACGGTGGCTTGCTCCTGGCCGCAGGAATGATGGCCTCGGATCCCCAGGGCTTTCCGCAGGGTTTCACCGTGCAAAAGGAGGGAATGAATGCGTATTTCTGATATACCGATCCGGGACCCCTTTGTCGTGCCGGTGGAAGGACGGTATTACCTCTTCGGTTCTACGGATAAAGACATCTGGAAAGGACCGGGCCAGGGTTTTGACGGGTATGTGTCCCACGAGGGGAGTTTGAAAGATTTCCAGGGGCCTTTTCCGGCCTTCCGTCCGCCCGAGAACTTTTGGTCTGAGACGAATTTCTGGGCCCCAGAGGTACACTGGTACCGGGGGAGCTGGTATATGTTCGCTACCTTTAAGCCCCAGACCGGAAGGCGCGGGACCGCGATCCTGAAAAGCAGCGATGGGCTTCTGGGGCCGTATCTGCCCTGGAGCTGGGCTGCGCCGGGTGTTTCAGGACCCGTAAGCCCCGGAGACTGGGAGTGTCTGGACGGCACCTTTTTCATGGAACAAGGGATTCCCTACCTGGTGTTTTGCCACGAGTGGCAACAGGTGGGGGACGGTGAAATCTGCGCCCTCCCCTTAACCGAAGACTTGCGCCAGGCTGCGGGCGCGCCGGTCTTGCTGTTTCGTGCCAGCGAAGCGCCCTGGACCGGGGAGCTGGCGGGGCGCGCCCCGGGCTCCTACGTAACCGACGGGCCTTTTATGTACCCGGCCCAAGGGGGAGGGCTTCTGATGCTGTGGTCGTCCTTTAATAAAGCAGGAAACTACTGCCTGGGCCTCGCCCGTTCCGCGTCGGGAACTCTCTCAGGACCCTGGTTCCAGGAGCAAACGCCCCTATACCAAGGGGATGGCGGGCATGGGATGCTGTTTCGTGGCTGGGACGGCATCTTGTACCTGGCGCTTCATACGCCGAACCAGACTCCGTGGGAGCGCGCCTGTTTTATTCCGGTGCAAGAAGCCCTGATGCGGCTCGCTATTACCGGCGGTGATCTTCCCCAGAGAACCTAAGGAAGCCTCCCGTGCGAAGGGGCGCCCTGGTCAATGCAAGCGCAGCCAAGCAATCCAGTGCTGGGGATTCCGGTAAGTGCTTGCTCAGGTCCGTTTGCGCGGCTCCCCATGACGACGGGGTGGGGTGAAACGGCAGAAATCTTAAGCCAGGGGTAACTAACCCCTAACTATGCGGCCCGCCAGGAGTCTTAAACCCCCTGGCGGACGGTTAAGCAATAAGGAGGAACTATGACGACACAAAGGGGCAATCGTATCAAAGAGCAGGTATCCTCGTACCTGTTCCTCATGCCTTGGCTCTTAGGCTTGTTCGTACTGACCCTGTACCCCATGATCTACTCGCTGTACCTGGCCTTTACGGAGTACACGATTCTCCAGCCCCCCCAATGGGTGGGCTTGCGGAACCTGTTCATCATGTTTGTCGGCAACGCCGAGTATCCCCGGGACGAGCGGTTTCTCAATTCCCTGGGGGTAACCTTGCGCTTTGTCTTCATTTCCGTACCCTTGAAGCTTGCGTTTGCCTTGGCCGTGGCCATGTTGATGAACCAGAAGCTCCGGCTGATTCCCTTCTACCGGACCATCTATTACATCCCTACCCTCTTGGGCGGCTCTGTGGCTATTGCGGTGCTGTGGCGCCGCCTCTTCGCCGGAGACGGGGCCATCAACACCCTCATACGGATGCTCAGTGGAGGGGCCGTCAACCCGCCGTCCTGGATTTCAAGCCCCGTCTTCGCCATCTATACGTTGATACTCCTTGCGGTGTGGCAGTTCGGCTCGCCCATGATCATTTTCCTAGCTGGGCTCAAGCAGATACCCCAGGAATACTACGAAGCTGCCAGCGTAGATGGCGCGGGGAAGCTCAGGCAGTTTTTTGCCATCACCTTGCCTAGCCTTTCACCCATCATTTTCTTCAATTTAGTGATGCAGATGATCAGCGCCTTCCAATCCTTCACCCAAGCATATATCATCTCAGGAGGTAACGGCGGCCCGGTGGACTCCACCATGTTCTACAGCCTGTACCTGTATTTGCGGGGCTTTGCCCATTCCCAGATGGGCTACGCTGCGGCTATGGCCTGGGTGCTACTCTTTATCATCGCGATCTTGACCCTGGGGATCTTCCGGGGATCCAATTCCCTGGTAAGCTATGGAGGGGGCGAATGAATAAAGCGACCGCGCGGCTCCTCAAAGCCGGCGTTTCCAATGTGGTTATTATCCTGCTGGGCTTGGCCATGCTCTATCCGGTGATCTGGCTCATCATGGCCTCCTTCAAAGAAGGCTCCCAAATATTTAGCGATCCCAGCCTGCTGCCAAAAACGTGGACCCTGCAAAACTATCGCAACGGCTGGGCAGGTATCGGCATTGTGCCCTTCAGCACTTTCTTTGTCAACTCTTTTATTATTTGCAGCTTCTGTATCCTGGCCAATGCGGTCTTCTGTTCCCTCACGGCTTATGCCTTTGCCCGACTGCGTTTCAAGGGACGAAATTTTTGGTTCGCCGTGATGATCCTCACCATGATGCTTCCGGGACACGTTACCACCATTCCCCGGTACATCATCTTCCGGTCTTTTGGATGGATCAATACCTTTCTACCCTTCATCGTTCCCAAGCTCTTTGCGACGGATGCGTTTTTTGTGTTTCTCCTGGTGCAGTTCATCCGCAGTCTGCCTAAAGACATGGATGAGTCCGCCCGGATTGACGGCTGCGGTAAGTTCGGCATTTACATCCGCATTGTCGTACCCTTGAGTGTGCCGGCCTTGATTACCACGGTGCTGTTTACGTTCCTTTGGACC
>JAITJK010000230.1 GCA_031278935.1 Spirochaetaceae bacterium
GCCTTGCGTTTGCTGGAAGGCGTGGGCGGAAAAGGAAACGTATCGGCGGTCAGTCATTGTGCAACCCGTATGCGGTTTGTGCTTCATGACGAGGGGAAAGCGGACAAAGAAAAGATAGAAGCCATTGGATCCGTGAAAGGTATGTTCACCAACGCAGGACAATTCCAGGTTATCATCGGCAATAAAGTGGGGGCCTTTTACCAGGCCTTTGTGGAAGTTTCCGGGATAGAAGGCGTGTCTAAAGAAGCGGTGAAATCTGCGGCGGTGAAAAACTTGAATCCCCTCCAGCGCTTAGTAGCGGTGCTTTCGGAAATTTTTAACCCCATCATTCCCGCAATTATTATTGGCGGTCTTCTTTTGGGTTTTAGAAATATTTTGGAAGGCGTACAATTCGCGTCTCTGGGCGGCATAACTATCTGTGAATACTCCCCCTTCTGGAACGGAGTAAACGCTTTTCTGTGGCTCCCCTGCGAGGCCATATTTCATTTCCTGCCCGTGGGCATTACCTGGAGCGTTACCCGGAAAATGGGGACCACCCAAATCCTCGGCATTGTCCTGGGGATTTCCCTGGTTTCAGGGCAGCTGCTCAATGCGTACGGCGTGGGCAGTCAAAGCACTACAGATATTATCGCCGCAGGATACGCCTGGGATTTCGGCTTCTTCAAGTTAGCCAAAATCGGGTACCAGGCCCAAGTGATTCCCGCGATGCTGGCAGGTTTCCTTCTGTCCTATTTGGAAAAATTTTTTAGAAAAATTATTCCTGAAGCAGTACAAATGATTTTTGTGCCCTTTTTTTCCCTCTTGCCCGCGATTATTATCGCCCATATCGCCCTGGGACCCTTGGGCTGGAAAATCGGCACCGTTATTTCCACCGTGGTAAACGCGGGACTCACCTCGTCCTTAAGCTGGCTCTTCGGCCTGATCTTCGGTGCGGTTTACGCGCCCTTCGTGATTACCGGCTTGCATCACACCACCATCGCCATTGATACTCAACTGATTGCCGACCTGGGGTATACCAATTTATGGCCCATGATTTGTTTGTCCAACATTGCCCAAGGCGCGGCGGTGGCTGCGGTCATTTTCCTGCACCGGGGAGACAAACGAGAAGAACAGATATCCCTTCCGTCCATGATTTCCGCCTGGCTGGGGGTTACGGAACCGGCTATGTTCGGCATTAACTTAAAGTATCTCTACCCCTTTGTCGCGGGGATGCTTGGGTCCGGAGTCGCAGGCCTTATGGCCACGGTGTTCGGCATAAAGGCCAACGCCATTGGGGTGGGGGGCCTTCCAGGGCTGCTGGCCATCCGCTCGAATTACTGGGGAGCGTTCCTGGTGTGTATGCTCATTGCCATAGCCGTGCCCTTGGCAGCAACGGTGGTGTTTGAGAAAACCGGCATATTACATAAAAACGAAGCCTAACGGTGCGGGCCGGGTTAGACAGAAAAGGTGTTGTTGAACCCGGCTGTACAAGGCGTTTATATCCAACATACAGGAGGAACACCAGATGCATTTTAAGGAAAAAGTTATCTATCAAATATATCCTAAGTCGTACAAGGATACGAACGGGGACGGTGTTGGGGACCTGCCCGGCATTATTGAAAAACTGCCCTATTTACAAAAACTCGGCGTTGATATGCTGTGGCTCAACCCAATTTATCCCAGTCCCCAGCATGACAACGGCTATGACATCACGGATTACACGGCGATTGATCCGCTTTTCGGCGCCATGGAAGATTTTGAGCGCTTAATACAACAGGGCAAGGAATACGGGATTGAGGTGATGATGGATATGGTGTTTAACCATGTTTCCACCGGGCACCAGTGGTTTCAAAAGGCCCTGGAGGGAGACCGAACCTATCAGGACTTTTTTATTATCCGGGATAGGCCAACCGATTGGGTGAGCAAGTTTGGTGGAAGCGCCTGGGCGCCTTTTGGGGATACGGGTAAATACTATCTGCATCTCTTCGATACCACTCAGGCGGATTTGAACTGGAGAAATAACGCGGTCCGGGAAGCGCTGTTTGCGGTGGTGCGCTTTTGGATGGATAAAGGAGTCAAAGGCTTTCGCTTTGACGTTATCAATCTTATAGGTAAAGACGCTCTTTTAAAAGACAATCCAGAAAATCAAGGTAAAGGAGAATATACCGATAAGCCCCTTACCCATAGGTATCTACAAATGCTCCATGAAAACTCCTTTGGCCAGGACGACCGCATCATTACGGTGGGGGAGATGAGTTCTACCACCCTAGAAAACAGTATTTTGTATACCCAGCCCGAACGGCGTGAGCTTTCGATGACCTTTAATTTTCATCACTTAAAAGTAGATTATGACCAGGGCCAGAAATGGACCCTAAAACCCTTTGACTTTGAAGAACTCAAAAGACTGTTACACCACTGGGGCGCGGGCATGAGTAAGGGGAACGGGTGGAACGCCCTGTTCTTTACGAATCACGATCAACCCCGGGCCTTGAATCGTTTTGTGGATGTCCAGCATTACCGGGTGGAAGGGGCAAAAATGCTGGCTGCGGCGATCCATCTCAACCGGGGGACGCCGTACATTTATATGGGTGAAGAAATAGGGATCCTCGATCCGGACTTTGCTACTATCGACGCGTATGTGGACGTGGAAAGCCGCAACGCCTATACTCGCCTGCGGGAACAGGGAGAAACTGAAGAAGCGGCCTTTGCCCGTATTAAGGCCAAGTCCCGGGACAATGCCCGCACCCCTATGCAATGGGATGCCAGTGAATACGCAGGCTTTAGTACCGTAAGACCCTGGCTTGGGGTGGGGAAAAGCTATAAGACCATAAACGTGGCCAAAGAATTGGCCGAAGGG
>JAITJK010000263.1 GCA_031278935.1 Spirochaetaceae bacterium
CCCCCAATATGTCTTCCCGGCAGGTGGGCCTTCTGGCAAATGGCCTCCGGGAGCGACTGATGAGGAATGGATGCAATGAAAATCGGCGTAAAGTTCTTTCTAATGATTGCGGTGTTGAATCTCACCGGAACGATTATACTCTTTGGCATTATCTTCCAGGTAAACCAGAACCGAAACAATGAACTCATTCAGAGCGAGATCACCAATCTCTGTGCTGACCAGGCCCTGAGTATTCGGAACTGGTTTAATGGCTATCTCGCAAATGTCCGGGTCCTGGGGCATATCCTCAGCCGCTATGAGACGATCCGCATCGAGGAACGGCGCAGCTTGTATTCCCTTATGGTCAAGTCCATGGTGGAATCCGAGCCGGATGTCATCGGGGCGGCTATGGTCTGGGAACCCAATGTCCTGGATGGCCTGGACGCCCAATACGCCGGTAGTCCCGGCTCGGATCATACGGGCCGCTTCACCCCCTACTGGAGCAAAACCCGGCGGGGCGTGGAAATCGAGACCCTGGAGGGCTATGACGTTCCCGGCCAAGGGGAGTATTATCTTATCCCCAAACAGACCGGGAAAGAGCTCCTGACCGGACCTTTTGTGTACCCCATCGAAGGAGAGGAGCGGATCATGGCCACGGTTACCGTGCCCATAAAAAACAAGGACCGCTTTGCCGGGGTGGTGGCCATGGATGTGGGAATCGAGGTCATCCAGCGGCAGGTGGAAACCATACAACCCTATCCCGGCACGGTGGCGGCGGTGTACAGCAACAGCGGCATTGTAACCGGGCATTTTGACCCCTCCCGTATCGGCAAACTCTTGTGGAAAACTGAAGATGATGTGGTAGGCCCCTATCTACCTGAGTTTATTGCCGCTCTTCAGCAAGGCACGGTGTTTCACTTCACCCGGTATGTACCCGCCCTCAAAGCAGAGATGCGTTTTACCTGCTTCCCCTTTTCTGTGGGAGATGCTATCGCTCCCTGGTCTTTGATGATCGGGATTCCTACCAGGGCGATCTCCGCGCCCTGGTACCGGAGCCTTTGGGTGAGCCTCAGCATCGGTGCGATCATGCTCGTCTTGGTGTGCGTCGCCGCCTTTATCCTGGCCCGCTCCATCAGCCAACCTATCCGGCACATGGCCGAAATCCTAGCGGAGATCCGGGAAGGGGAGATGACCAAGCGCTTGGACTTCCAGAGTAAGGATGAAATCGGCGAGATAACCCTGTCTTTTAATGCGACCTTGGACAAGATTCAGCAGCTGATTAGGGGCATAAACGAACAGGCCTTTTCCCTGTCCGATATGGGGGAGGACATGGCTTCTTCCGCCAAGGCGATCAGCGCCACCGCCCACGAACAGTCCGCCAGTGTCTCCGAGATTGTGCGTACCATGGAGGGGAGCAAAAAGCTCTCCGAGCAAATGGCCTGCAAGACCGAGGAGATGGCCCGTCTCTCCCTGAATACCCAAAAGCTCAGTCAGCAAGGGGCCCAGCTGCGGGATGCCAATGAGCAAATGATGGGGGACATTCAAAACCAGAACGGGAAGATCATCCAGGAGATAAAACAGGTGGCGGATATGATTAAGCACATCAAGGGCGCCATTCGCATCATCGACGGTATTGCGGATCAGACCAAGCTCATCGCCTTTAACGCGGCCCTAGAGGCCTCGGCTTCCGGGGAGAAGGGGCTGCGGTTTGCCGTGGTAGCCGGCGAAATCCGGCGTTTTGCGGATAACGTGGTGGATTCCACCCAGGGGATCAAGTTGAAGATCGCGGAGGTGCAGACCGCGTCCACGGCCCTAATTGGCGAAGCCCTAAGCGGTTCCCAGAAGATCGAAGCAGGTTATGCGCACATGAGCGCTCAAAAGGCGGTATTTGAGGCGATTGTAGCGATCGCTCAGAATGTAGCGACCCGGTCGGCGCAGATTTCCAACTTAAGCAAGCAGCAGGAATACGCCTCAGCCCAGATTTTCGAGGCTTTGCGGGAAATATCCGCAGGGTTAGAGCACTATGTGTCCGCCACAGCGTCCACGGAGAAAACTGCGGACACCTTAAACGCCCTGTCTCAGGAATTACAGCAAGCCATTGCCCAATACCGTACCCACCAGGTGGAGGCATAGCCCTTCACTAGGTCGTGGTGGTTTAGGGGATTGGTCGCACCTCACTTTCTTGCGCCTAACCCCTTTCCGCGCCACGGGACACTCCAATATGCGCCGCCCCGGCAGAGGATGGGCTATGCCTCCACGGAGGATGATAGGACCTTGAGTTCCCGGCGTATCATAAGCGCGGCCAAGATGGAGGCTCCGAGGTCCGCCAGGGGCATGGCAAAGAAGATGCCGTATACCCCGAAGAACCGAGGGAGGATGATGACCAGGGGAATGAAGAGCAGGATCTGCCGGGACAGGCTCAGGACCGTTCCCGGTACGGGTTTCCCTAGGGCTTGAAAACAATTCGCCGTAATGATCTGAAAGCCTACAAAGGGCAAAAACAAGGTACAGGTCCGTAAGGAACGGATGCCCATCTGCATAAGCGCTCCCTCCTCATTCCTAAAAATCCCGATGAAAAAGTGGGGAACCCCTTGAATCAGCACAAACCCCAGCGCCACGAAGATCGTCGCCCACAGTACGGCCAGCTTATAGGCTTTGATAACCCGGTCGTACTGTTTAGCCCCATAGTTGTACCCAATGATGGGCTGCACCCCCTGATTGAGCCCTTGAAGGGGCATAATAATGATAATCAGGATGCTATACACAATACCCATGGACGTAACCGCCAGGTCCCCGCCATACCGGTCCAAGGTCCGGTTTAGCACGACGTTGACCAAACCTATGGCGGCCTGCATGGCAAAGGGTGCGAACCCAATGGACATGATCCGCAGGCTTAACTGCCATTCGAGCTTCATATTCCGCAGGTGGAAACGCAGCTTTGTCCAAGGGGACTTAAAATAGCACATAACCCAAAGAAAAGACACAAACTGGGAGATCACCGTTGCCCAAGCCGCGCCGGCAATACCCCAGTCCAGAACAAAGATAAAAATGGGGTCCAGGATGATATTGATCACCGCCCCGAGGATTTGGGTAAACATAGAGGTTTTGGGATGCCCATCGGAGCGGATGAAATGGTTAATCCCCGGTCCCATAGCGCTGAAAATCCCACCGTAGAGGATAATTTGGAGATAGGTTTTGGCGTAGGGGAACACCGCTTCGCTGGCCTTGAGGATATC
>JAITJK010000070.1 GCA_031278935.1 Spirochaetaceae bacterium
ACCCCCTGAAAAGTCCCGAAACGATCTATTCCCGCAAAGGAAAAACACCGGAAGAAAAACGACTACAGCTTGACTGTACCCTCTATATCAATCCCGGCATAAATTCCCCTGTTGAACAGGACATTATTGACCATATACTTAAACCGTTTGTCAATATGGATGCTCAGAGCATAAAAGCGCGGCTTATTTTTGACGGGCGCGTATTTGAAATACGGCAGTATCCCGCTCGGCGCGGCAGTTCCCTTATCTTTCAGGCTGAACTTTGATTTAACGATGCTAACACGACATATTATAAAGAAGTGGGGGAAGTCGCGGCAACTAAGGTTGCCGGCCCCACGCTACGGTCTTACCGCGTTAGACTTCCCCCTCAGCGGCGGATACCCCCGAAGCTATGATAAAGACACGCGATTATCTGGTATGATGTAGGTGTTCGGTCCGACTTTAGTCCGCATACATGCCGCACCTTGTCCGCTGCAACACCGGCAAAATCGATGCAGACAAACGGTACCGGATCATCAAGATGCCGGCCCTTTGGAGTCTTTTCTCGACCTACCGGCTTGAGCGGGATGAGGTTCTACTTCAAGCCGAGCCGTATGGCTCAGCTTGATATGCTTAACCACCACGGCCAGATAGGACCTTAACCCCGCGTGGGTTAGGGGACTTTGAAGCGGGATACTTCCTGCATCAGGGCGTCAATGCCCTGCTTATTCTCCGTGCTGCGGTCGTTGATCCGGTTCACCGCCGTATCAATCTCCTCCGCTCCCACGGACATCTCTTGGATACTGTTACCAATCTCCACCGTGATCCCTTCAAGCCGCCGGCTTTCGGCTATCACCTCCCGACTGGCCTCCATCATCCCCTGGACGCTCTGCTCCACCTCATGGGTTATCTCATTTAACTCCCCAATGGCCTTGAGAATCCCCTTGCTCCCGGCGCCCTGGTCCTCCATGGCCCTACGCACCGCCGCGTCTTGAGTCGTTACCGTCTTCACCCCATCGTTTATAGCCTCGAAATTGAGCAGTACCCCGTTCGTCGCCTTGATGATCTTGTCAATAGCGCTCTTGATGGAGTCCAACACCGCGCTGATGGTCTTGGACTGACTGCTCGATGAGGCGGCCAGGTTGTGAATCTCCTGGGCCACCACCGCGAAACCCTTACCCGCCTCCCCAGCGTGGGCCGCTTCAATGGCGGCGTTCATGCTCAACAGGTTCGTCTGGTTTGCTAGGTTTTTGATCGCCCGGGTGATCTCAAGCAAGCCTTCGGACTTCCGGGCTATCTCTTGCATATCTGCGGATACTTCCTGCAAACTTGAGCGCCCCCGTTCCGAAGCCTGATCGAGACGCGTAACGTTTTCTCCGTTCCTAATGAGGTCCTGGGTTACTCGGTCCACATTGGCCAGCATCTGGGCTATGTCGCCGGAAGATTGGCTCATACAGGCCGCCTGTTTCTGAATCTGACGGTTTACGGCGTCCACATACTGCATAACCCGGTCCATCACCGCGCTGGTCCCTTTAAAATGCTCCTCCTGCCGGCCAGTTTGCACCCTAACGCTCTTAATATGGGCGGTAATCTCGTTGACAGACGCCGCAGTTTCCGCCATATCCGAGGCCAGGTCCGCGCCTATCTGGGTCAGGGCGTAGGCTTCCGCCTTTATATCCAAGACCAAATGCTCAATCTTCTCTATAGTGAGGTTGAAATAATGGGCCAAATCGCCCAATTCGTTCTTTTCCGTGATGCTGACCCGCTTGGTCAGGTCCCCTTCCCCCTCAGAAATGTCCTTGAGCATTGCGGCCAGATAGTTGATAGGGCGGCTTATGGAGCGAGAGATGAAAAAAGCCGCAAGAGCGATGAGGACCATGGTCCCCAAAGCGATGATGCTGTTGATGATGCGGACCCGGTAGACCGGGGCCATCACTACCGAGACGGGCACCCCAATACTCAAGGACCAGGGGTTCTCCGTGTTCCCGATGGCAAAGGGGAGGGAAGTGAAAAATCGGTCTATCTTGGACGCCGTGTCCCGGTGGCGAAAAAAATAGGGTTTCCCTTCCAGCACCGCCTGCATGTAGGGGAATATATAGGAACCGGCCTCAAGGGTTTCGGTTTCCCCCATGGGTTTGGTAATCCGTTCAGGGTCAAAATGGGCCACCACCGTACCCTGACTGCTGAATACCGCAGCTACGCTGCCCGGGTACGGGTTAATGGCCATAACTTTGGACTGCACCTTGGAGACCTCGATATCAATGCCCAGGGTTCCTACCACCCTGCCCCGGCTTTTAATGGGCGTCACCAGGTCGGTCATGAGGGTCGGCTTGCCTTCGATGTCCCAGTAGGTGGGGTCAGTGATCAGCTCCTTCCCCGTGGTCAGGGGGTACTGGTAGTAATCCGCCTGCTCGTACTCCACGCAGGCCTGTACGATGATGCTCCCACCGGATCGCACCCACCAGGGGATATAGCGGCCGCTCGCGTCGGAGCCTGGGGTATTGGCATAAGCCTCGTCCATCCCATCCAGGGCATTGGGCTCCCAAATGGTCCAGACTCCGAGGATTTCCGGGTTTGCCTGGACCACCCCCCGGAGCAACACGTCGAAGACCTCTCGCCGAGAGCCGATTTCCAGGTCTTCGAAGCGCTCCATGATCTGGGCCAAGGTACGGGAAGTATTCATGTAGGTGTCTATCCAGTTTTGAATATCCCGGCCTTGGGCCAAGGCGATGTTACGGATATTGGCCTGGGCGAGCTTTTCGATCTCCCTTTTGGCCAAGAAATCGGTTACCCCGATTAACGCAACGATCCCCGTGAGGGTAAGGCCCATGATGACCACCAGCAATTTTACCCCGATTTTCATGCTTCCTCCTTTAATACCCTATCCCTGCCCAACATACAACACCGGCAGAGGGTACTTACCAAGAATAAAGGATCGACTGATTAGCAATGCAGGCCCCTACCGGGCTACGGAGAAAGGGAAAGGAGCGCGCCTGGCTTCGGATTTCGTCCATCAACCTCGCAATGCCCGGTACTCGGCATTGCACGTGAAACCAAGCCCACCATATAAGGTTAGTGCGCCCCTTGTCCCTCCTCGCGGCCCCCAATAGCCTGGGGGGAGACGCTAAAAAATAAGGGACACGAGGCAGGCAATGATGAAACCGGTGCCGCCCACTATGGTTTCCAAAATCGTCCAGGTCTTGAAGGTCAGTTTTTCATCAATGCCGAATAGGGACTTCACCAGCCAAAACCCCGAGTCATTGACGTGGCTTGCACAGGTAGCGCCGCCGGCAACAGCCATAACAACACACGCCGTATCTATGGAAGAAAGCGCTGTAATGCCCGGCATGGCCGCCATAAGACCCGCCGCCATAGTCATGGCCACCGTAGCGGAACCCACGGAGATCCGTACCGCCAACGCCACAATGAAGGCCACCACAATAACCGGAAGATTGTTGGCCGACACAAAATCGCCCACCACCCGGCCTATACCAGAATCTTCTAGCATATACCGCAGTACCCCGCCCCCGGCGGTAACCAGCAGAATAATACCCGCAGGCTCAAGGGATTTAGTCATCACCTTTTCCAGCTCTTCCAGGGTGTAGTGGTTCTTCAAGCCCAAAAGCAGCAGCGCTAGCAACGTCGCAATGGTCAACGCGATGAAGGGCGTACCTACAAAGGACAGAAAGGGCTGCACCGGCTGTAGAGACTCGACGCCGTTTTTGATGAGGGCGTCCGACGCGGTGTTCAACAGGATAAGTACCAGAGGCGTGAGAATTATGGCCACCACCGTGGAAAAAGACGGCATGGTACGGTTTTCCTTGGACAGGTCCATGGTCGCTTGCGCGTGTTCCGGCACGGGAATGTGATAGGTCCTCCCCACATAAGCGCCGAAAAGCACGCCCCCCAGCACCATGGCGATAGTACCGCACACCAGGCCTAGGGCAATCACCAGCCCCAGGTCCGCGTTCAGCATGGCCGCCACGAGAATCGGCCCCGGCGTGGGGGGGATAAAGGCGTGTCCTACTGCGAGGCCCCCCAACAGGGGAATACCGTAGAGCAACGTAGACTTGCCGGTTTTTTTGGCCAACCCAAAAGCTAGAGGAATGAGAATGATAAGCCCGGCGTCAAAAAAAACCGGGATGGAAATCACGAGCCCCGTAATACCCAGGGCCCACACGGATTTCTGTTCCCCAAAGGTCTTGACTAGGGTGGTAGAAATCGTCTCGGCCCCGCCGGATAGTTCCAGTATCGCCCCGAACATCGAGCCTAAACCCACCAAGAGGGCGATGCTTTGCAGGGTGTTGCCGATGCCCTTGTTGATAGACGACACGATCATCTGGGGAGGCATCCCTACCCCCACACCGATGAGCACCGCCGCGAAAAGAATCGCCAACAACGGCTGAAGTTTGAATTTGATAATCAGCATGAGTAGAAAGGCTACGCCGATAACCGCGAACAGAATCAAGCGTCCCCCTGAAGGTGCAAAGACCACATCCATAGATTCCTCCATAAAAAATAATAGCCCTATTCGGAATAGCGCTCCGAATAGGGCTTTACTTATTCGATATATCCACCCTTCATGGGGGATACCGCGTTTTTCGCATAGACCCGCAGAATGCCCCGTTGATACTTAAGGGGTTTAGGCTGCCACGCCTGTTTCCGCGTTGTGAGGATCCGCTCCATCTCCTCCTGCGGCTTTTCTTGACCCGCCGCACCGACAATACACAGGGTCCGCTCATCCACGTCTATGTCGATGAGGTCTCCCTCGTACACCAAGGCGATAGGCCCGCCGTCCGCAGCTTCGGGGGAAACATGCCCAATGGCGGGCCCCCGGGTTGCCCCAGAAAACCGACCGTCCGTAATCAGGGCCACCGTAGAGGCAAGCTTCACGTCTGAGGCAATGGCCTCGGTGGTGTAAAACATTTCAGGCATACCACTGCCTTTAGGCCCCTCGTAGCGGATGATCACCGCGTCCCCGGGCAGAATCTTGCCGGTCAGCACCGCCTCTATAGCCGCTTCTTCGCTGTCAAAGGGCCGGGCCCTGAGGCGTACCTTACGCATTTCCCGAGGCAGCGCGGAATGCTTAATCACCGCACCCTCCGGGGCGAGATTGCCCTTCAGCACCGCCAGAGCACCGGAAGAGCTGATGGGCCGGGCAAAGGGGCGGATAATATCCTCTTTTGAAACCCCCGGCCCGCCGTGCTGCCGCAGAAGTTCGGCGCAGTGCTGGTAAAACCCATTTTTTTTCAGGTCTTCCAGGTTCTCCCCCAGGGTTTTACCCGTTACAGTCAGAACATCCAGGTGTAAAAGGGAGCGAATTTCTTCCATAATTGCGGGGGTCCCCCCAGCATAACCGTAAAATTCTGCGGGCCATTTCCCCGAAGGCCGGATATTCAAAAGATACGGCGACACCCGATGCACCTGGTCGAAGACCTCCGCGTCCAGCGCGATGCCCAGCTCGTGGGCGACTGCGGGAATATGCAAGAGAGAATTAGAGGACCCCGCGATAGCCGCGTGCACCACTATGGCGTTGTGAAAGGCCTTTTCCGTCATAATATCCGAGGGGCGAAGGTCCTTTGCCGCGAGGGCCAGGGCCTGAACGCCGGCCTTTCGCGCATAGTCCAGTATCTCCGCGCTGGTGGCGGGCAAGAGGGCCGAGCCGGGCAGGGCCATGCCCAGGGCTTCGGCCATGATCTGCATGGTGGAGGCGGTTCCCATAAAGGAGCAGGCCCCGCAGGACGGACAAGCGCTGTGTTTATACCGGGTAAACTCCTCACCACTTAGCTCCCCTCGTTTGAACATGGCGTCGTACATACCGATTTGTTCCAGGGTAAGGAGGTTCGGCCCGGCATTCATCACTCCTCCGGGCGCCACGATGGCCGGGGCGTTGAGCCTGGCAAGGCCCTCCAGGTTCCCGGGCATCCCCTTATCGCAGCTGGCGAAAAAAACCCCTCCGTCAAAGGGCGTAGCCATTCCATGGATCTCGATGAGCGAGGCGATCACTTCCCGGGAAGCCAGGGAAAAGTTGATGCCGTCGTGGCCCTGGGCCTGGCCGTCGCATATATCGGTGGCGTAATACTTGGCGGCCTTGCCTCCTGCGGCAGTAATGGCCTCTTCACAGGCCCGCACCAACTGATTCAAGTGTGCGGACCCTGGGTGGCTGTCCCCGTAGGTGCTTTCTAGCATGATTTGTGGTTTCCCCAGGTCTTCTACGGACCAGCCCATACCGATCCGCAGAGGATCCATCTCCGGGGCGATTTTCCTCATCTCCTGACTTCTCACTAGATACCCTCCAATAGGTCCGCTCCCTCATCCCACAGACCTATTTTCAGCATAAACCTGCCTTTTCCCCCCTGTCAACGCTTGTTGGCTATTCTTATGAAAGGGCATACTCGTCATGGTGAACGAAGCGCAACGATCCCGGTCAAACAGCGCTGTTTCGTGGTATACTGATAGTATGTGTACGTTTACTCAAGAAGAACAGAACTACCTACTCGCCGTGGCCCGGGAGGCTATTACCGAAGCCTTAGAAGAATGCGCTTCCGGCGATGCGGGGTGCCAGCGCCCGGCGCCGGAGGGATCGGCCTTGGCCCAATGCTTAGGGGTCTTTGTTACCCTGCACAAGGGGAAGGCCCTCAGGGGCTGCATCGGCAGGATGAGCGCCGCCGAGCCTTTGACGGCCACAGTCCGTACCATGGCCCGGGAAGCGGCGTTTCGGGACCCGCGCTTTCCGCCGCTCACGTTGGAGGAGCTCGCCCGGTGCAGCCTAGAAATATCCGTGCTTTCGCCTTTCAAGCTCTGCGCGGATCCCGATTCTGTGGTGGTAGGTCTTCACGGTCTCTACCTGGTCCACCAGGGCCGGTCCGGCGTGCTGCTGCCTCAGGTCCCCTTGGAACAAGGCTGGGATCGCACGGCGTATCTGGATTACTTGTGCATCAAGGCCAGCCTCCCGCCCCATTCCTACCGCGCCCCAGGGGCCAAGCTCTACACCTTTACCGCCGTAGTTTTCAGCGAACCGCCAGGGGCGGTAGCATAGCCTCTGAGCGTAATCCCTTACTCCTCACCACGGGGCCCCAATATGCCTCCACGTCAGGTGGGCCTTCGCGATAGGTGCGTGGACAAACCTTGGGTTTTGTACTATAGTAGCACCCATTAACGATGCTAAGGATGCTACCTCGTGGTTGATAGTGAAAAAATTATATCCGTTGCTATAGAAGACGAAGTAAAGACGGCGTATCTTAACTACGCCATGTCTGTTATTGTGGCTCGGGCCCTGCCGGACGTGCGAGACGGGCTGAAACCGGTGCATAGACGACTCTTGTACGCCATGGACGAGCTGGGATTGCGGCCTAACGCAGCTACCAAGAAAAGCGCCCGTATCACCGGGGACGCTATGGGTAAGTACCACCCCCACGGAGACGCGTCCATCTACGACGCCCTGGTCCGGATGGCCCAGGATTTCTCCCTACGCTATCCTCTGGTCCAGGGACAGGGAAACTTCGGGTCCTTGGACGGAGATCCCCCGGCGGCTATGCGCTATACCGAGGCCCGACTCTCTCGGCTCGGCGATGAAATGCTTCTCGATCTCAAGAAAGAGACTGTGGATTTTGTCCCCAATTATGACGAGTCCCTCTTAGAGCCCGTGGTCCTTCCCGCAGCGGTACCGAACCTGCTCATCAATGGGTCCAGTGGTATCGCCGTGGGCATGGCCACCAATATGGCCTCCCATAACCTGGGAGAGGTCTGTGAGGGGATCTGCGCGTACATTGATAATCCGGAAATCTCCTTGGAAGCCCTGATGCGACATATCCAAGGCCCGGACTTCCCCACCGGGGGCATCATCCTAGGCCGTCGGGGCATCAAAGATGCCTATAAAACCGGCCGGGGTAAGCTCTTGATTCGCGGGCAGTTTACAGTGGAAACCACCAAATCCGGCAAGGAAGTCATCATCTTTCACGAAATTCCTTACGCCGTGAATAAGGCCGCGCTGATTATTCGAATCAGCGACCTCATCCGGGATAAGATCATCGACGGTATCGCGGAACACCGGGACGAATCCGACCGAGATGGCTTGCGAATTGTGATCGAGCTCAAGCGGGGAGCCATCCTCAAGGTGGTGCTGAACCAGCTCTTCTCTCATACGCCCTTACAGTCCTCCTTCGGCATCATCAACCTGGCCCTGGTGAACGGGAAACCCCAGTGCTTGGGCCTCAAGGAACTGATCCACTACTTCGTAGAGCACCGGGTGGAGGTGATCACCCGAAGAACCCGGTATGAACTTCGCAAGGCCGATGAACGGTCCCACATCTTGCAGGGCCTCATCATTGCCCTGGAAAACATTGACGAGGTCGTGGCGGGGGTGCGGGACTCAAGAGATATAAGCATTGCCAAAAACCGCTTGGAAGCGCGGTTTAACCTATCCCCCATCCAGGCCGGGGCCATTGTGGATATGCGCCTGGGCAGGCTCACGAATCTGGAAACCGAGAAGATCCGTCAGGAACTCTCCGAACTTTCCGTGTATATCGCGTATCTGCGCTCGCTTCTGGAGGACCCAGGGAAACTCCGGGAGCTCATCAAAGAGGAAACCCGTAGCATTGCCCAGCGCTACGCCGATAAGCGGCGTACAGAGATCATTGCCGGAGAAGTGGAAACCATCAACATCGAAGATCTCATCAAAAAAGAAGAGATGATCATTCTCATTTCCAACCTGGGCTATATTAAACGGGTACCTGTGTCGGCTTACCGGAACCAGAGTCGTGGGGGTAAGGGCATGATCAGCGCTCGCCTCGCGGAAGACGACTTTGTGGATCAGATCTTCGTAGCTTCCACCCATGA
>JAITJK010000083.1 GCA_031278935.1 Spirochaetaceae bacterium
CCGCATAGACGCTGTTGAGGAGGCCCAGGAACGCGGAGAGGGAAAAAAGCACCTCGATACCCGTCACCTTCCAAATCCAGCCGCCCATGAGGGCGATGAAGATGCTGATAAGGTGGTTCACAGAAATACCCGTAGAAAGGGTAGCGGTGATCTCCTCTTGGGATGAGGCAATGTCCTGAACATAGACGTTACAGGCCATGCTGGCTAGGGAAATAATCGAGTCCAGCACGAAGTTCACGCACACTACCATAAAAGCCACCTCGGAAGCAAAAAGCCGGTGGGCAAATCCGTAGAAGAAACACACCAAGACTAAGATTAGGGTGTCTGTAACCATGATAACTTTATAGCCCACCCTATCAATGAGCTTGCCCATAAGGGGGCTGAGGAGGATGCCGAAGCCCGCGCAGATCGCTAAGAGCAGGGAAATCACCGACGTATCTGCCCCGTACTGCAGGATAAGCACGTAGGGCGCAAAGGTGAGGAAAATCTGCTTCCGGGAACCGTAAAAAACTTCCAGCATATAGTATTTGAAGAATTTCTTGGCAAAGTAAAAACGCCGCCGCTGGACTTTAATGGTGGATTCCGGTAGAGCCAGGACAATAAACACCCCGGCGATCATCAAGGCCACCGCCAAGGCAAAGACCCCCCGAAAGGGCAAAGGATCGCTGCGGGTGAACCCCAGCCGAGAAAAGCCGAAAAACAGGGCCGTTACCGCCACAAGCCCTGCAATATTGCCTGCGTGGCCGAGGGCCCCAGTGATCCCCAAGGACGCACCCCCGGTGCCGGACTTGGCCAGGTCCAGAGATATAGTGGTTTTTACCGGCATGATGATATGTTCCCCAGCGCTGAACACCACCAAAAACAGCACAGGGATGATTTTTCCCGTATTTCCCCCGCTACTCAAGAGCAGTCCCCCAAGACCCACGGCCATGATGGCCGTGCCGATCTTGAAGATCCGGCTTTCGGTAAAACGGTGCATCATCGCCAGAATCAGCACCACCAAAAGACCGGGGGTCTCCCGAAAAAACTCTACGATCCCCCGCTCAAAGGCGCTAATATGCACGATATCCGCCAGGTAGTTGTCTTGAACCCCTCGGTATAAACCATAACTGATCCCTGAAAGGGCCAAGACGCTCAAAAAACGTCCTATCTTGGCATCTTTCCGGTAAATATCCCTCTTGAGACGGGCGAAACTTAGGAGCGACTCCTTAGAAGCCAAAGCGCAAACCCAGTTTTAGGCCAGCTCCCAGCAAATTAAAGCTCTTGTCGAAATCCTGGGAACGCAAGCCCCCCTCTAGGTCCAGTTCAAAGACCCGTAGGTTCACCGCAAGCCCCACCCGGTGCCGCCACAGGGATTCTTCATACCCGGTCCCCAGGTGGAGAAAGAAGATCCGAAACACGTTCAGCCGAAATTCGAGCCCTGCATTAAAGTAGGGAGGAATACCGGCGCCGAATACATGGGTAAACCCGATATTCGGCCTGATGGTAAAGAGTTCCACCCCTAAAGGCCGGTACAGGGCGTAGAGGTCCAAGCGTAAAGGCCGGAAGGCCCGGTAAGACCCAGTGTAGTACTCTTGCTTGAGCGCGAATTCTGGGATATCCAGGGTTTGATCCTGCAAAAGGTTACTACCATCAATCCCGAAGTGGTCGAAGGAGATACGCATCTCGTGGCGCAGCTCCGCCCCGCCCAGCGGAATATGGCTCAAGACACCCCCCAGGTCTAAGAGGGGTAGCAGTTCGTACTCCGCGCTCAGGGAGAGGTCCACCCCCGCCCCCTGCATGGCCGTGGAAGTGTCCATATCTTCCAGGGAGAAAGGGCTATATACCCGGATGTCGCTTTCCGCCCAGGCCTGCAGGGTCTCCTCGGTGTCTAAGCAATAGGTTATGGTGGATTTGGGAATATAGATCAGGGGCACGAACACCGCAGGGCTCAAGCCCACGGTCAGTTTGCCGAATTTTGCGCGGCCCTTCAGAGTGGTATCCGCAAAGATACCCCCGAAGAGGGTAATATCTCCGTCCAGCACATAGGTGTCCCGGTTACCCTGGGCGATCAAGGTGAAAAGGGATTTAGGGAGATTGCCGTTTATGCTCCCTTCCACCCCGCCAGACACCCCAAAACCCCAGTTCCCAATGTTGACATTCAAAAAGACCTCGGTATCCAGGTCGGCGTTGATGCTAACGCCAGTGCGCTTGATATTGCTACTCAAGGAATTCAGGTCCAAGTAGATGTGTTTCTTCAATATATCGTTAAGGCCCGTGAGGTTGTTGGCTAGGCCTACGCCTATATCCGTACCGAATTCCACGATGCGCCGGGGTTTTTCCGCAACCAGCGTTCCCGCTAGGACGACACACAATATCAAGGCCAAGAGTAGGTGTTTCTTCATGGCTGCTTCCTTAAAAGTTAATTGTTTGTTCAATAGTCGCGGTAGCATCGAGGACCAGGGAAAAATCGAGTTTTGCGTCCTCAGAAAGGGGACCGATGCTAAAGGCACTATTGCCCAGCTCATCACCTGCCACGAGGACCTTAAACTGGGGCTGGAAGGGATAGACCACATCCTTTTCGTCAAAGGTAAGGGCTTCCGGCTCCTGGTCTCCGAGCTTGAGGGCGACGAATTCGCTGGCAGCCGAAGCCTTGCCATCTTCTATTTGCCCCACAAACAAGCTCAAGCCCTCAACGATGGTATTGGTATAGTTATAGAACCCCAGCCGTACATCCCCAAGGCCCTTAAGCAGGTCATCCTCGTTAGAGTCGGAGCGCCCGAATAGATCGCCACCGGTATCCGAACCGCTGAGATTCTGTAGGGGTTGGAGGGCCAGTTCTTTGTAGGATTTCCCCTCATGGGTTATGGTTTCCTGACTAGTAATCACGAACTGGAGGGGAATCTGGGCAAGCAGATCCGCAGTAATCGTGGGATTGCCTGTTTCAGGCGTTATCTTAATTTTCTGTACCGTAATCGTATAGTCCAAGGCCGAACTGTCGGAGCCAAACAAATCTTTAAGATCAAATTGCTCGCTACTGGTTTGGGCGGTGGGAAGGGGTCCGCTAACGGTCTCATCCTGAAAGGTGAGATTGTTAGGGAAAGGCTTTTGGGTTATATCCTTATCCTTTACAAGGAATGTAGAGCCTCGCTTAAGCGTTATCTTTCCCTGGGAACCCTCGGGTAAGCCGTGAATGAACATAAAGGTCGGCATGGCTTTAAGCTCCGCGTTCCCCAGGTAGCTGGTGAAGGAGCCGAAGTCCATCTGGTAGCGTCCCGCATAGATTCCCGTTCCACCGGGATACAGGGTTGCCTCGGTCCAGTTGAAGTTGAGCTCCATGGGATACTCCCCCAGGCTTACAGCGCCGCTTATTTCGGCGTATATCGCTATCTTGCTGCTCTCCGCTTTCTCCGTATCCGTCCCGGTTGTTTTAAACAAGGTATACTCACCGCCGGTAAATACCAAATCTCCACCCAGAGGCGTCCCCTTACTATAATTGGCGATGCCCAACTGGGGTATTTTCAGCCGCAAGGTATTTTCAAGCCCCGCGCCACCGGTTATGGTGATTCCCGCGCCCTTGAGCTGTATATCCTTCAGCCATTCTTCAAGGGCCCCCAGGCTTATAGTAAAGGGCGGTTTTGAAGGAGGCTCAGACGCAGGGACGCCCTCGGTTAAATATACCGGGGAACCTAAGTCGGGTCCGGCGGGAATACTCAGCTTCGGCATCGTAATATCGTCGGCGTTCTTGACATGGCTTTTTAAATCCAGGTTGAGCTCGGCGATCTTAAAGCGTACCAGGTAGGTCTGCACCTGGGGCTTTGTACCGTCGCCCTGGTAATCATAGAGCTTCGCCTTACCATCAGGGTTGCTAATCATCTCGCTCATCTTTTGCTGCCCGATGAAGTCGTTTATCGACTCCCCCTCCGCCCCAAAGGGACTGCCCAAGGGGAGATGAATCCCCGGCTTGCCTGTTATGGTTAAGGCCTCAGGGACCTCAAAGCCGCAAGACCCTATGAACACCCCTAACAGTATCCACCCAAGGCCCCCTATTCGTTTTCTCATCTTGTTCTATCGCTCCTTAGCCTAGATAAAATACCGCCAGCGCAGGTGGCGGCCTTGGAGACTACTATAGCGCACCCCTAGGACAATTTCAATTATGGCCCCGGTTATTGCGCTGCGGGCCTCACGAGGGCTTACCAGAGGTCCTGATAACGGTAAAACCGCAGGCCCAGGTCCCGGGCGGTCTGCAAGAGAAAGTGCAAGCGCTGAGGGCTGATACCCCAAAGAGCGGTTTCGGAAATATCATGGGTGGTCAAAGGCAGGATATGGGTGCCCCCCATGAACTTCACGGTCCGCAGCATCAGGGTAAGGGCCGCCTCAAAGGCCGCGTCTTCTTTATAGAGAATGTTGTCCAGGGCCTTGGATACTATATAGCCAGTCTTGATGGTTTCTTTGGTATACAGCCGGAAGGTAACCCCATAGCCCCGGAGAATCTTAAAGAACGGCAGCAGTTCCTCGTGCATCCAGGGTTCTGAAAGCCCGTAGGGATAGGCAAAGGACTGCAAGGGGATACCGGCGCTCCTAAACCGGTCGAGGGCGGCAAGAGTCTCCTCGAAAAAGGTCTCCCGGGACACCTGGGTTAGATTCAGGTGGTTTTGGGTGTGATAGCCCACCTCGTGGCCCTGGCTTTGGGCGGCGAGACAAAAGGGAACGGGGTCGCCCTGGACGAAAAACGTAACTTTCGCTCCGTACTGGTCGAATACCGCAAGATGCCTTTCCCATGCCTCATGGTACTGGTCGTCAAAGGCCAAGAGGATTCCCGCTTGGTCCTCCTCAAGGCGCCAAAGGAACTGGTCCCGGAGGGCGGCGTCCTCAGCCGTGTGGGTAACTGCAAAGTCCACCCAAAACTCCCCCGGCCCAATTCGCTGGGCATGGAGGAGATCGAACTCCACCTCAAAGGGACCTAGGATTCCTTTAACAAGAATGGCGTCCCCTTGGTGCAAAACGTACTTAGCTATCTCCTCTGGGCGTTCCTTAACCCGCTGTACCGCCGCTTCCAGGGGCGAGGGCTGTTCCGGGACCCTATGGAGCGGCGGTTCACCAGCGGGCGCATCTTGCGGAGGGGCGGCTTCTGGCAGCGGTGCCGCCCGCTGAGGCAGCGCCGCCGGTGGTGCCGGTGTTTCCCGCAAGGGTGGCGTGTCAACCCGGGGCGGCGTGGCTAGGGCGTGGGGTGGCGTGGCAGGGAGAGATTGGGGCTGCCGGCTTGCACAGGCCGTGAAGCAGCCGAGGATAATCAGACTGAAACCATAAACAAGACTTTTCATACCGCGTTAGCCTCGAGTCGGCGCACCTCCCGGCCCTCCAATACGCTTCCACCTACTGAACATCAACAAGAGCGCGACTTTATCTCTAACCCCGGGTCCCCCAATATGCCTCCACGGCACGTGGCCATGGCAGGTAGCCATGGCAAATGGTAGCGGATGTATGGTACTATAGGTTCCGTACTCAGTATAGGGGTACGCTCCCGCAGGGAGGCCACCCCCAAAAATCCCGAGGAGGGGAACATGAATACCTTAGAGACAGTGTTTGTGGCCTTGAGAACCGCTCAGGCCCAGTTGGCCCTGGAAAACCGGGAGGCTAAGGATAGGGCGCTCCAGGGAGTAATAGACGCCCTGGACGCAAACCGGCAACTACTCTGCAAAGCCAATGAAGCGGATATTGCCAAGGCCCGAAACGCCGGAATGAAAGCGGCCCTGATTGACCGCCTCGCCCTGGATGCGGGACGTATTGACGCAATCCTCCAGGGGATCGCCACGGTGATCCAAGCGGAGGACCCCATCGGCAAGGTGCGCGCCCGGTGGACCTTGTCCAACGGTCTGGTGGTGGAACAGCGAGCTGTCGCCTTGGGGGTGGCGGCCATCATCTACGAGTCCCGGCCTAATGTAACGGTGGACGCCTTTAGCCTAGCGTATAAAGCGGGCTGCGCCATTTTGCTGCGGGGCTCTTCGTCGGCCCTGGAGTCGAACCGGGCCTTGGTTCGCCTGGTCAAACAGGGCCTTGAAGCCGGGGGGGGGATCAGCGAAGCGGTGGCCCTGGCCCAGTCGGGCAGCCGGGAAGAGGTGGCAGAGATCCTGAACGCCCGGGGGAAACTGGATGTAGTTATTCCCCGGGGAGGCCGAGACCTCATCCGAAGAGTGGTGCGGGAGGCGCGCCTTCCCGTGCTGGAAACCGGGGAAGGGAACTGCCACATCTACGTGGAACCCAGCGCGGATATGCCCAAGGCAGTGGACATCATCGAGAACGCGAAGGTCCAGAAGCCCGGGGCCTGCAACGCCGTGGAAACCGTGGTGGTGCATAGGGACGCGGCGGCTTCGCTTATGCCCCTTTTGGCCCGGCGCTTGGCTGGGACCGTAGAACTGCGTTGCGATGAAGCGGCTAAACAGGCTATCGGCACGCCTCCGCTGGGCTTAGTCCTGAAAGACGCGGTGAACGAAGACTGGGAGACGGAGTTTTTGGATTACATCCTGGCGGTTAAAACGGTGGAGAGCTTTGAAGAAGCCATCGAATTCATCAACCGCTATGGGACTAAACACTCCGAGGCGATTCTCACCCAGGACCTCGCAGCGGCCGAGGCCTTTACCCGGCGGATAGACGCGGCCTGTGTATACACCAACGCGTCCACCCGGTTCACCGATGGCGGGGTCTTCGGTTTTGGGGCAGAACTGGGGATCAGTACCCAAAAATTCCATGCCCGGGGGCCTATGGGCCTTGAGGCCTTGACCACCATCCAGTATTGCGTGGCCGGTTCCGGGCAGATCCGGGCATAGTCATTTTCATAATTTTTTATAGTTTTATAGAAGGAACCTATGCAGACTACGCTTATTGCTGAGGCCCGGAAGATTCTCATCAAGATCGGCTCCAATACCCTGGCGGATCAGGAGGGTCGGATCAACGCCGCCTTTCTCGCTGACTTTGCGGATCAGGTTGCGGCCCTGGTCAAGGCCGGGAAGCAGATATTGCTGGTTTCTTCCGGCGCCCAGGTGGCGGGGCTTTCAACCCTGGGGAAATGGGCACGGAAACAGGACCTGCATTATAAGCAGGCCCTCTGCGCCGTTGGGCAAGTGGAGCTCATGGCGGCCTGGGCACGGGCCTTTGCCCCGCAGCAGCTTCATATTGCCCAGATTCTTCTTACCCGGGATGATTTCGGGGACCCCATTCGTACCTTGAATATGCGGAACACCCTGTTCACCCTGGTGGACGAAGGGATTATCCCGATTATCAATGAGAACGACACGGTGAGTGTGGAAGAAATCAAGATCGGCGATAACGATACCTTGGCGGCGCAGTCCGCGATCCTGTGGAGCGCAGAGTTGGTGATCCTGTTTAGTGATATTGATGGCCTGTACCACAAAAACCCCAAGGAAGACCCTTCGGCAGAACTGGTGCAGGAGGTGCGGGATATTGCCGCCATTCGTTCCCAGATCAGCATAGGGGGGACGAATTCCTTTGGTACTGGCGGTATTGCCACTAAGCTAGACGCTGCGGAACAGGCCGTATCCTACGGGATTCCCCTGATCCTCGCCCACGGAGGCCGGCACCGACCCCTGGAAGCCCTCGCCGCCGGTACCCAACGCGCCACCTCCTTCTTCGCCACCACCACCCGCCATGGTGTATTGGAGGGACCCCGTGGCGGGGAATAACCTGCCTTCGATGAGGATCGAGGTTACGGGGCAATCTCTTCACCATCCGCTATAAGCTAGGCAAAAACGGTCAGCCTGAATACTTTATCTTTCAAGGGGCCGGCTGGGGTCACGGTATCGGCCTGGATCAGAGCGGCGCGGCGGGCATGGCCCAAGCCGGTTTCACCGCCACCCAAATCCTCACACACTACTATCCCCTTGTTGTGGAGGCATATTGAGGGCTAGGTGGTGAGGTTTTAGCCCTGGCGGGACTGAGAAAGCGGCCATATTCCGAAGCTCTGGGGGCCCATGCGACATAGCCCGCCTGCGATCTGCCCTTGTCCTTGGGTGTAGACCGGCGCACCAACTTCTACCGACACCGGTGTACTGGCCCAAC
>JAITJK010000182.1 GCA_031278935.1 Spirochaetaceae bacterium
ATAAGACCGGCAGGCTCCTGGTAGGCGCGGCGGTTTCTCCCCAGGATTATCCGGTACGGCTGCCGCTGCTCAAAAACGCCAAGGTGGATTATGTGGTTCTGGATACGGCCCACGGGGATTCCAAGAGCGTGGTAGATGCGGTGCAGAGCATCAAGGAACGCTTTGGCATCCCGGTGATCGGCGGGAACGCCGCCACCAAAGGGGCTACCCGCAGGCTTATCGATGCCGGAGCCGATGCGGTGAAGGTGGGCATAGGCCCTGGTTCCATCTGTACTACCCGAATCGTGGCGGGGGTGGGGGTGCCCCAGTTTACCGCCGTATGGGAGTGTGCAGAAGAGGCCGCGAAATCGGGCATTCCCATCATTGCTGACGGAGGTATTAAGTTCTCCGGGGACATTACCAAGGCCATTGCCGCAGGAGCCAACGCGGTGATGATCGGCAATCTCTTCGCGGGCCTCAAAGAGGCCCCGGGCCGGGAGATCATCTTTGATGGACGCATTTACAAGGAGTATCGGGGTATGGGGAGTCTCGCGGCTATCAACGATGGGTCCCGGGATCGCTATCAAATCGCCAAAGACGAGGAGCCCGTACCTGAAGGTATTGAAGGCCGGGTTCCCTACAAGGGAGAACTGCGGAATTATCTCATCCAACTGGTGTCAGGCTTGAAAAAAGGCATGGGCTACTGTGGGTGCAAGACCATTGATGAGCTTAAGGCCTACCGCTCTTTCGTGAAGATCACCGCTGCGGGGCTCAGGGAGAGTCATGCCCACGACGTGAGCATCACCCAAGAAGCGCCTAACTACAGCCGTTCCTAGCCTTGAGGGTCTTTTATTTGCCCCGAGGGTATGCTATACCGAGGTAACTATCTTTAATTGCAAGAGATATAAGGAGAAGGAGAGAGCAGATGCTTATGAAAACTAAACAAAGGGCGGCGCTTCTTGCCTCGTTCACAATACTGGCCGGGGCGCTTATTACAGGCTGCGGCAGTTCGCCTAAGCCCCAGGGGGAGATCCCCCAGGGAGCGGTGGTTCTTGATGAGGAGCCCCAGGTCGCCTCGTACCTGAGAACGTGGGCGCTGGGATCGGATCAAGCGGAGATGGCTCAAGGCGTCCGTTGGCAGGCGGAGCAGATTCACGGGGAATACCTTAAAGAAATCATCATCGCCTTTGGGCTCATCGACCAGGAGGATCTTTCTACCATCCGATTCCCCGATGTGCCTGAGGACGGTTCCTGGGATCTATGGGCAGAGGCGGCGAAACTCAAGGAGCTCTGGCCGCACCTAAAGCAGCACCTTTCCATAGGTGGTTGGGGAGCGGAATTTTCCGATACCGCTTATGATCCGGAGATTCGCGAGCGCTTCATTGCCCAGCTCTGCGATTATCTGGAACGGTACGACCTGGACGGTGCGGATATTGACTGGGAATATCCTGTAGGCCCGGATTGGGGGCAGGAAATCAAAAGCCGCCCGGAAGACCGGGAGACCTATATTGCCCTTTTGACGGAGCTTCGCGCCGCGCTGGACGCCCTGGGTGAAAAGACCGGCAAACGCTACGCTCTTTCCGCGTGCATCCCCGCCGGTACCTGGTGGATTGATAAGAACGACGCCGTGGCCGCAGTGAACGTCGTGGATAACCTCAAGCTCATGGCCTATGATTACTACGGCGGCTGGAGCAGGACCACCGGGCATCTGGCCAATCTGTACACTAACCCCGCAGATCCTGAAGGGCGGAGTACCGCCCAAATTGTCGAGGCCTACCTCGCTGCGGGGGTGCCTGCCGAGAAAATCGTGCTGGGTTTAGCCTTCTACGGTAGAGCCTGGGGGGGTGTGGAAGATGGCGGCGCCCAGGGCTTGTTCCAACCCTACGCCGAGGCCGCGTATCCCGACGGGCTCTCCTGGTCCAAGATCAAAGCCTTTCTCCAAGGGGATGAGTACATCCGCTATTGGGACGCAACAGCCCAGGCGCCCTATCTCTACAACGGGGATATTTTCATCACCTACACGGATGCCGAAGCCATCCGCTCTATCGCGGGGTATGTGAAAAAAACCGGCCTCGCCGGTGTCATGGTCTGGGAATACGGGCATGATATGGAAGGGGAGCTCTTTAAGGTCCTCAACGAAAGCCTTCAGTAATGAGCTCGCGGCCTTTCTTGCTTTGACGCAAGCCGCCCGCCATGGCGAGGGACGAAGCAATCCATCTGGGCAACCGGTTCATTGGATTGCTTTGTTGCCCGCGCCCTAACCTATAATGCGCGGACTTTTTCCCATCAGTATCACCGTACTCAGGATTCCCTTTCTGGTCGTTTCAGAAAAAGCGCGCGGGGCTTAAAGCGGGCTGTGGAAAACCAGCCCTCCGCCTCGGCTCCCGCTTCCCCGGGCAAGTGGCTTATCTTGAAGAGATTAGGCCGCACCGCGATGTCGCCCCGGCCTGGGGAGGGTTCATAAAAGGAAATCCGTCCCCTGGGGTTAATCTCCGCCAAGACATCTGCGGCGGTACTCACCGCGATACGCCCCTGCTCTTCCAAGGTAAAAGCCCGGCAGGTGGGACAGGAACACCAGGAGCGTTCATGCCCCTGGTCCGGCCACAGATGATAGACCGCCGTTTCAGGATAGGCGCGGAAGATCTCTTCCGCTTTCCGCCGGATGAGATTGATGGCCTCAGGGGAGGTGGGGCAGAAATTGATTTTCCCGTCTCGTTTACCCGAATCCATGCGAAACATTTCCCGGTTAAACAAAAAATACCGTCGAGGCACAAAAATGGATAAGTCCCACCCCCCCCGTTCAATGGTCAACGCGTATTTTTCCACGAGATCGCCGAGCTCCTTACTGAAATGAGGATAACCCCGCATCCCTCGTCCCGCATATAGGGAAAAGACTGCCGTGTCAATCTGGTTGTGCACCGCCCAGAGCAAGAGGGATTTCCACCGAGAAGCAGGATAGTGCCGCTCCAACAGTACGCGGCGGCGGATCGGGGTGTCTTGGGCGCGCCGCTCCCCATAGGTTTCTTTGGGAAGGTATTCCTGGGGGTTAAGGTTATGCGCCGGAGGCAGCACCTCATGATCCAGGTCCGGCCAGCTAAGGCCTAAGGCCTTGAGGAAATCAAACACCCCGTTGCAAAGGCCTCGATCCGATTCGCCGCATATTTCAATCCGGCTTTTCTCGATATGCCAGAAAAAACCCGTGTGGTCCGGACCGTTCAACTCACTTTGAAGGAAAATTCGCGGATGCCGGCAATCCATGGGCGTATCCTGGTCCTGGATCACCGGAGGTTTTAGAGAAAGGCCCGCCTGGTTTCTGAGCAGTTTAAGATAATGGATTAGGTCCTCCGCACTCTTTTTAATGACCGGCCTACCCGGGGGGATGTGAATCTCCCATGCTTTGGACACATCAAAATAGGTCAACTTCATGCAACGCTGTCTATCTTTCGTTATTATAACACTATACAAAGACCCGTACCATTACAAGGGTTATCCGCACTAGACGCCGTACCCGATGCGGGGTATGGCGGCGGAGGGCCTATTCCCCTACACTGAAAGGGCACACCATGAAAGCGACTCTATCGGGCCATGCCCGGCTCCTTATCGGTCTTACCGGAACCTACTGCGCTGGGAAGAATCACGTGGCCGCGCTGCTTGAAGCCCGGGGTTTTCCCGTGCTGGACGTGGATACCCTGGGGCATGAGGCCCTCGAACTTGAACGAGAGCGGATCCTTATGCGCTTTGGCACGGGGATTCTAGGAAAAGATGGCCGCATCGACCGTAGGCTCCTGGGCGTGGAGGTCTTTGGATCCCCTGCGGCCTTAGCCTGGCTTGAAAGCGTGGTCCACCCCAGGGCAAATCGGCTCACTGAGGCGTGGATCGACCGCCACGCGGACCATTCTTGTGTGATCAACGCCGCGTTGCTGCACCGGTCCTCGATTTTTCATCGGCTTGACGGTATCCTGGTGGTGCGCGCTCCGGTACTTATCCGGCTGCTACGGGCCCGCAAACGAGATGCTCTTCCCTGGGGCGAACTTATCCGGCGCTTCAAAAGTCAGCGCGAATTCATGGCTAAATATTTACAGAAACCTGCCGATACTTACAGCATAATTAACAGGGGATATGGCAGATTCGGGTCCGCTTTTCTGAAGAGATCCCTCGAGCGACAGCTCGAAGCGGCGCTTACACGGCTGGGTAGGGTACAAGACGTCTATCTTGCAGCGGAAAAGTAAAAAATGAGGGGCCTTTTCCCTTCCTGGTTACGGCGGGAAAGGGTTCAAAAGCGTATAATTGCTATCTATGGAGTAGAAATCCACCCCCTTAAGATCGCTATCAGGGCGCTCTTAGGTTCGATCAGATGAGGAAATGATATATGGACAAGAAAAAGTTACTACTGGTGGCAGTGTCGGTAGGTATTTTTCTTATTATTGTGATAGGATTATCGATAGTGTTGTTTTTGCCGAGAAGAAACGCCTCCATAGCATCTTCAAAGTCTCTTCCGGTGTTCACCCAAAGTAATAACGCGGTAAATCCCAGTGCTGAGGTCCCGGTGGAGCCGGAATCCCTTGAACCACTTCAGACTGAACCGGCCAGCGCCAATCCGGTAGATATGTTGCGAAACCCTGAGGGTATCCAGAGTCTGCAAACGCCCCCCCCGACCCCGGTTTCTACGATGACCCAGGAGAATAATATTTATATCTAC
>JAITJK010000017.1 GCA_031278935.1 Spirochaetaceae bacterium
ACCGGCACCTATACGGGCTATGATGAACCCCGATGGTTCGGCAGTTCCAGCCCTACCTTCTGTTCCGGGCTTCGGGAGATAGACGCTATCACCGGGGATGATCAGCGGTTACTGGAAAAGATAGAGCGGGCCCTAGAACATACCCAGGCTCCCTGCGTTACCATCATCGGGAGCCCGGCGCCCATGGTGATAGGCTTTGACTTCAGAGGCTTTGCCACCCTGGTTGAACGCCGCACTGGACTGCCCACCTTTGGGTTTCCCGCCACGGGCCTTGCCTATTACGATCAAGGCCAGCGGGACGCCTATCTCGCTCTTGCCAAACGACTCCTGAAGGAGACGCCTCCTCGTTCGCCCCGGCAGGTCAATATCCTAGGGGCTTCGGCCTTGGACGGCTTTGATGCTGCGGCCCTGGATACCCTGGAACGCCTACTTGCTTTCGCGGGTCTTGAGCGGGGGGCGATTTGGGGGGCCCGCTCTTCCCTTTCGGCTATTGCGGACTCAGGGGGTGCGGGGGCGAATTGGGTGATTACCGCCGCAGCCCTGCCGACGGCCCGCTATTTAGCGGAACGTTACGGCACGCCCTGGGTGACGGGCCTCCCCGTGGGCAGAGACGAGACGAATCGGATCCTCTCAGGCCTCAGAGCCGCAGTAGCGGGAAAGAAACCTGAGCGGATTTTCCCCTCAAGTGAACCCAGGGATGGCGCGGCGGAGACCGTGATCCTGGGAGAGGCCCTGTTCTGCTCATCCCTGCGCGCCTGTCTGGAAGCCGAAGGAAGGGAAGAACCGGTGGCCCTAGGGACCTTTTTCGCCCAGGGGAAGGAATTCCTACGCCCCGGGGACTGGCTCTTCACCGGCGAAGAAGACGCCCGGCAGGCCCTCTGTAGCCGACCATTTAAGGAAGTGATTGCGGACCCCTTGATACGCGGCCTTATCCCCGAAGGGGACTCTAGGGTATTCACCCCCCTGCCGCACCGGGCTATTTCTGGGCGCATTTACCAGGAAGGCCGCTCCCGGTTTTTCGAGCAGGGTTTCTCTGGGGTGGAGCTGAACGGGGTCATTGCTTCGCCGCCCTCGCCATGACCCCGTTCATACGGGCAATTCGCGGACTTTTTCTTTTTGTCTCCCCTAACCTTATTGATCAAACCAAGCGCATGGAGTATAGCTGATATAAGGAATAGGTTATGATTGATTTAGTAACACCTTTAACGGTCCTTGAAGACATCGGCGCATCCTGGGGAGGCCATGATGGCATCCCCTGACTTACGGATCGCTCCTCCGGGTGAGGATTATCGCCAACTAGGGAACCAACCCATCGCGTCGTCCCAAGGCTTGTTTCACCAGCCTCCGTATAAAGCCCTAATCCGTCTATGCTGTCCTTTATGCATTCATGCAGTCCCTCAAATACCGCGAAGCCCTATGACGCCGGAAACCGGCAGGCTCCGTGGTACTAGGTATAACCAATTCTTTAAGGAGGAAATGGTATGAAAAGAGTGTTTTTGACGGTTGCGGCCCTGACCTTGGTGTCCGCCTTGGTATCCGCCCGAGCCGGCAAGGAACGGGATACCGGGAAGCTCCTGGTGGGATTTTCCCATGGAGCCAGCACGACGTTACCCATGCTTGCCGCTGAAGAGGGGTATTTTGAGGCCCTAGGGGTAAACCCGCAGTTCATCCTCTTCCAAAACAGCGCCGACGGCCTTGCCGCCCTAGACGCGGGCAAGATTGATGTAGGGGCGACCTTCGGTACCAGTGCGCCCCTCACCCAGGCCGCTCAGGGGGCCAGTATCGTGATAATCGCCGGCGCGATCTCCGGGGGGCATCCGGTCATCTGCAAGCCGGAAAATGCGGATCAGTATCAAGACATTACCGGCTTTAAGGGCAAGGTGGTAGGTACGCCCCGGCTGTATACCTCGGACATTGTGTGGCGGGGCGCTCTGTACGCGGCGGGTATCGTACCCGGGCAGGACGTGGAGATCATCGAGTTCAAACGCCCCGTAGACGTTCTTGAGGCGGTAAAGAGCGGCAAGGTTGATGTGGGCATTGGGGCCAGTGCCCTGGGACCCCAGGCCCTGGAAGCGGGACTGGCCATACCCCTTTACAGCAATGATTTTAAAGCCAACCACCCTTGTTGCCGTATCGTTACCTCCCAGAGGGTGTTACAGGCCAAGCGGCCGGAACTAGTAGCCTTTATTAAGGCCCTACTCCTTGCGGAACAGAAAATAGGCGCGGATCCTCTTGCGGGCGTCGCGGCCAACATAAACCAGTTGGACCTAAGCGAGGACGTGGCCCGGCACTTTGCCTTGGAACCCCATAATAATTTTGCCGTGGACCCGAATACCCATGCGGTGGTGGATATGTTTGAAGACATGAAACGGATCGAGTACCTGGATCCCGCGCTCACCTTGGATCCCTACTCGCTTATCGACACGTCGCTCTATGAGGAGGCCTTGAAGGAGCTGGAAACGGAACAGCCCGGGCCCTACTGGGAGGAACTACGCCGCCGTTTTACGGATTGGAACGCCTAAGGGATGGCCTATATCCGCATCCAGGACCTTGATTTCCGCTACGGTCAGGAGTTCATCCTCAAAGATATGAGCCTTGACCTTGAGCAAGGGGAGTTCCTGGCCCTACTTGGGCCTTCGGGTTGTGGAAAAAGTACGCTGCTACGCCTCTTGGCGGGGCTTCTATTCCCCCAAAAAGGGCGGATAAGCATTGCCGGGCGCCCGGTTTCGGGACCCGGCCTTGACCGGGCCGTGGTGTTTCAAGATTACAGCCTTTTTCCCTGGATGCATTGCCGGGACAACGTGGCCCTGGCCCTGGAGCAGGCGGGCATAGGCAAAACGCGCCGGGACCGTGCGGCCCAGGCGGAGGAGTACCTCGCCTTAGTGAATTTACCGGGCGTGGGGGACAAACTACCGGGAGAGCTTTCCGGAGGCATGAGGCAGCGTATAGCTATTGCCCGGGCTTTGGCCCAAAACGCTCCAATCCTGTTAATGGATGAGCCCTTTGGTGCTCTGGATGAGATTACCCGGGCGCATCAACAGGCGTTATTTCTCAATCTTTGGCACTCAGGTGGGGCGCAGCGCAAGACCGTGCTGTTTATCACCCACGATGTGGAGGAAGCCCTGCTCTTGAGTGGACGCATTATCCTGCTGGGGGCCCCTCCGCAGGGAATCGCCCGGGACCTGACCGTGGACCTACCCTACCCACGCTCGCACCGCCGCCTTTTAGACAACCCGCGCTTTACCGCGTTGCGAAACGACCTATTAGACGCCCTTAGCCGGGTGGTTCTAGCGTGCCTGGAAGGACAAAAGGAGGCGCCCTATGAGGCGTAAGGACTCAGGGAAACCCGCTTATGGGGCGTCGGCCCTGATTTTTATCGGCTTATTCGTGGTCTACGGACTGTTCGCGAGCACGAGGAACCTACTGATATTTCCAAGTCTTGCAAAAATCGCCCAGGCCGCCCTCGGCTCCCGGGCCCTCTTGGGCAGGAGTATCATAAGTTCTCTCCGTTTACTCGTGCCTTCGGTTTGCCTGGCGGTACTGCTGGGCATCGCCTTAGGCGCGTTAGTGGGGATGCGGGAGCGGCTCAAGCGGGTGCTTATGCCCGTATTTCGCGCTCTTAATCCCATCCCCTCGACCATGCTGATCCCCTACGCCATCGCGCTGTTACCCACCTTTTGGCTTTCCTCCGCGGCTATCATCACCCTGGGGGTATTCTGGCCCGTGCTGATGAGTACCATCCACGGTATAACCATGCTGGAGCCGCGCTGGCTTGACAACGCCCGGTGTCTCAATCTGAAGGGGTCGAAACTTTTGTTCCGCATCATCTTGCCTGGGGCCATGCCGCAAATATGTGCCGGTATCGGATCGGGTCTTATCTTGAGTTTCATTCTGCTCACGGTGGCCGAGATTTTCGGGGCCCGTTCGGGGTTGGGCTATTTCGTACAGTATTACGCGGATTTTGCCGAGTACGACCGGGTGCTTGCGGGTATGGTTGTGCTGTCCGCTGTGGTAACCCTTATCATGCTGCTTTTCGACCGTATACAGCGCCATATTCTTCATTGGACCCAAACCCGCTAACGTACCTGCCCCCTGGAGGCGTGTTGGGTGTGGCGTGATTAAGGATTGGTCTCGCCTTGATGCAAAACGTGTCAAGAGCGAAGGGACGAAGTAATCCAGCCGGGCAGCCCCAGTCCTGGGCTTTAAACCCCCTGGAGGGCGGGGTATACTGGCCTGCATGGATGATACCAAGCACTTACGGTACATTGACCCTTTGGAAGAGCTCGGAAAAGAGCTCTTGGGGGTGGAAAAACCGGGCCGCTATGTGGGCGGGGAATACGGTTGCCTGGCCAAAAAGGACGCGGACCTCCGACTCCTCATCGCTTTCCCGGATCTGTACGAAATAGGCATGAGTAATCAGGCCCTGCGAATCCTCTATAACCGGCTGAACGAGCTCCCCGGCCTCTCCTGCGACCGGGCTTTTGCTCCGGCGCCGGATTTTGAAGGGCTCCTGCGTAGGGACAAGGTGCCCCTCTACGGCCTGGATACGGGCATTAGCCTGGCCTCGGTGGACCTGCTCCTATTTACCTTAGGTTATGAGCTGGGCATCACCGGAGTGCTCGCCATGCTCGACCTCGCCGGGATCCCCTTGCGGGCCGCCGCGCGCAGCGAAGCTCACCCGCTGGTTATCATGGGCGGGCCTTGCGTGGCCAATCCCCTGCCCTATGCCTCCTTTATGGATGCCTTCTGGATCGGCGAAGCGGAGGGCGGCTTTTTCAGTCTTGTGCAGGAACTCCAGGATTTGAAACGGGCCGGGGGAAGGCGCGGAGCCTTGCTGGAACGCCTTGTCGCCCATCCCTCAGTGTGGACCCGAAATAAGAAGCGGGCCTTGCGGGCTCTAGATCGGGAATTTGCCTTCCGGGAGGCGCGACCTGCGGTATTCCCGGTGCCCAATATGAAGGTGGTCCAGCACCACGGGGTCGTGGAAATCATGCGGGGCTGCCCCCACGGTTGTAGGTTTTGCCACGCCGGGTACTGGTACCGACCTATGCGGCAGAAAAGTGCCGACGCGGTCCATGCGGAGGTGGCCGCCTGTATTGCCCTGGGGGGATACCGGGAAATCAGCCTCTCCTCTCTCTCTTCCGGGGATTATCAGTACCTTGCATCCCTGGTGGACAGCCTCCACACCCGCTACGGCGAGGAACACATCTCCTTTCAGCTGCCTTCCTTGCGAGTGTCCACTTTTTCGCTACCTCTGTTGGAAAAAATCGCCGCAGTTCGGAAAAGCGGCCTCACCTTCGCGGTGGAAACCCCCGTAGAGGCATGGCAGCATTCCCTGAACAAGGAGGTTGCCCGGGATACGGTGGCGGCGATTGTCCAGGAAGCCAAACAACGGGGCTTTCGGGGGGCGAAGTTCTATTTTATGATAGGCCTCCCCCCCGCCCAGGATGGGGCGCCCCAAAGGAGCGAGGAAGAGGAGATCGTTGCCTTCATTCTGGAGATCGCCCGCCGCACGGGGATGCATTTCACCATTAACGTGGGGACCTTTGTGCCCAAGCCGCATACCCCCTATCAATGGGCGGCCCAGATGGACGAGGAGACGGCTCGGGCTAAACTGGACTATATCCGCTCAAGTCTCAAACCCCGGGGCCATACGGTGGGGACCCACGACCCCTTTCTCTCGGTCCTGGAGGGGATCATTAGCCGGGGGGATGAACGGGTGGGGGACCTGATTGAGGGGGCCTATAGGAGCGGCTGTCGCTTGGACGCCTGGCAGGAACATATACGCCGAGACCAGTGGCGCGGACTTCTTAGCGCCTATGACCGCCTTGCCAAGGAGTTGCTGCGCGAGAGAAACCGCGATCGGCCCTTGCCTTGGCAGCGTATTGAGCCGGGCATGGCCCCAGGCTATGCGGAGCGGGAACTAGCCTGTTCCACGACCCATACCCTCACGCCGCCCTGCACCGAAG
>JAITJK010000064.1 GCA_031278935.1 Spirochaetaceae bacterium
GCCCATGTACGGGGTGATTATTGCCTTCAAAAATTACCGGAACGCCTTGGGAATCCTGGGAAGCCCCTGGGCAGGGCCCTGGTACGCGAACTTTACCAAGTTTTTTCATTCCTTTCAGTTCGGCGCCACCTTGCGAAACACCCTGGGTATCAGCGCCTACGGGCTGATTGCCTCCTTCCCGCTGCCCATTATCCTAGCCTTGACCCTCAACCGAATGCGTTCCGGGTTGTTCAAAAAGGCCTTTCAAACCATAACCTATCTTCCGCACTTTATTTCTACCGTCGTTATGGTGGGCCTTATCCTCATCCTGTTGTCCCCGGGATCGGGCCTTATCGGACAGCTCTTCAAACTCTTCGGCCAAACCGCACCGAATCTCATGGGCTCCCCTGGAGCGTTCGCCAGTATCTATGTGTGGAGCGACGTATGGCAGCATACCGGCTGGGACAGTATCGTGTACCTGGCGGCGCTCTCCGCCATTGACCCCTCCTTGTATGAGGCGGCGACTATTGATGGCGCAAGCAAACTACAGATGCTCAAAAAAATTGATCTCCCTTTGCTTTTACCGACCGCCAGCATCCTGCTGGTTCTACGGGCGGGCAACACGATGAACCTGGGATTCGAAAAAGTGTACCTTATGCAAAATAACCTGAACATGGCGGCTAGTGAAATCATCTCTACCTATGTGTACAAAATCGGCCTCCTGAACGCCCAGTACAGTTATTCTGCGGCGGTAAATCTTTTTAACACCCTGATTAACCTGATTCTCCTTTTGAGCGTGAATCAGATAACCAAAAAACTCAGCAACAGCGGCCTCTTTTAGAGCGCTCAAGGAGGGACTTATGGGAAAAATGAAAAAAAGGGCGACCCCTGGGACGGACCGACTGTTTAACGTGGTCTTATACGCCCTTTCCCTTTTGATCCTGGTGATCATCCTGTATCCCCTGTATTTTATTGTCATCGCGTCCTTCAGCGACCCTTCCGCAGTAAGCGGCGGCAAGGTATGGCTTGTGCCTGTAGGATTCACTGTGGACGGGTATACGGCCCTGTTTGGGGATGTGCGGATCTGGCGGTCCTATGGGAACACCATACTCTACACCGCGCTGGGTACGGTGTTCGGCCTTGGGGTGTGTCTTCCTGCAGCCTATGCCCTTTCCCGGAAAGACCTGGTATTCCGAAAACCCTTGATGCTCTTTTTTATTATTCCTATGTTTTTTTCAGGAGGCCTTATCCCGACCTTTCTTACGGTACGGCAATTCGGCCTGTATAATAATCTTTGGGTGATGATTATTCCCTTTGCGGTTTCCATTTACCATGTCATTGTAGCCCGCACGTTTTTTGCCAATAGCATTCCTGAAGCACTTATGGAATCCGCCCGCATCGACGGCTGCGGAAATGTGCGGTTTTTCTTTCAGATGGTACTGCCCCTGTCCAACGCGATCATCGCGGTATTGGCCCTGTGGACCGCAGTGGGGCATTGGAACTCCTACTTTAATGCCTTAATATACCTGCGAAATGAAAATCTCATGCCTTTACAGATTGTATTGCGGAACATTTTGATCACCAGCCAATCCCAGGCGTCCATGGGAACCGGTGAAGCAGCGCAAATCGCCCTACGTACCGCAAGCCTGGTAAAATATGCCGCCATTATTATTTCCACCGCGCCGATTATGGCCGTGTATCCCTTTCTTCAAAAGTATTTTAATCAGGGTGTCATGATCGGGGCGGTGAAAGGATAATTTTTTAATCCCGGTTGAATGCTCCACCCTGGGGGGGGATGAGAACATATTTTAAAAATGTTTTTAAGGGTAAAACCTATTTTTTGGAGGATCCTATGAAGATGGAGAAGAGACGAAGCCGGGCCCGGGGTGTACTGGGCGCAGCGGTATTAAGCGCGGTGGCCTGTATGGTCCTGGGCTGTGGCGGTGAAAAAAAGAATCCCAACCCTGCAGGGGCCAAGGAATTCACGGTGCTTACCATGCGCTGGGGAGATATGGGGGACCGTTTTACCCAAAACCAGTGGCTTAAAGACCTTGAAGCGCGTACCGGGGTTACCATACACTGGCAGGTGGTCAGCAATACCGACTGGAACGAGCAAAAAAGCATCATGCTCGCTGGGGGCGAGCTTCCCGACATGGTATTCGGGAACATGACCTTCAACGACAGCGATATTATCAATAATATTGAATACTTTGTTCCCTTGGACGATCTGATTGATGAGTATATGCCGAATTATGCCAAGGCTATAAAGACTATCCCGGCTTTGGGCGCTGTAACGGTGTTTCCAGACGGCAAAAAATACGCTCTTGCTAAAAACCTACCTGCCCGCCCGGCGGTACGGAATCAGCCGGTGATAAATACGCGATGGCTTGAGCGGCTCGGCCTTGAGGTTCCTACCACGCTGGAAGAGCTTACCACGGTACTGCGGGCGTTTAAAGAGCAGGACGCAAACGGTAACGGAGACCCCCATGATGAAATACCTCTATCCTTCGGCAGTGATTATGCTGCAGATTTGCTCAATCCTTTTGGAATCAACAGCTACCGGGATCCCACCAACGGTATCTGCTCGATTGACGGTCAATTTGTGTTTTATGAAACCCACGAACAATACCGGAAAGGCATCAAATGGCTCCATGAACTGTACCGTGAAGGGATTCTTGACCCCGAGGCCTTCACCCAGGACGATCAGATGCTGAACGGCAAACGCCAAGCCGCAGAAGTTTCCCGCATCGGCTTTGACTATCAATGGTCCACCGACGCGGTTTTCGGCAAATGGAGTGATGAATACCGTATCATAGCCCCCATCCGGGGCCCGGACGGAAAAGCCTACGCTTTCGGGGAGAATACCGGGGTGTTCAGCATTCAGCGAAACGAAGTCCTCATCACCCGGGCCTGCAAAGACCCTGCGGCGGCGGCGGCGTGGGTCGATAATTTTTATGAAAGCGAGGCGAGTATTCAGAATTTCTGGGGCGCCCTTGGAACGGTTATCACCAAACACGATGACGGTACCTATACGCTGAAGGACCCCCCGGCTGGAACCAGCGCGGACGCCTGGTACTGGGATCAGAGTTTGCGCGATTTTGGCCCTAAGTACATTGAACCCGGCTTCAATGACCGGATCCGCCTCAACCCCGCCACCGGGGACGGACTGAAACTAGAAGTAGCGAAACTGGCGGAGGGCATGGTTACGGACCCCTATCCCGACGTGATCCATACGGCGGAAGAGACCGCTGAACTTGCGACCTTGGCCTCCGACCTTTTCAGTTACACCGCCCAAATGCGCGCCCAATGGGTTACCCGTGGGGGTATTGACGCCCAATGGGAGGGGTACCTCGCCCAACTGGAGCGCATGGGCCTTGCTCGGTATAGGGAAATTAAAATGGCCGCGCTGGAACGGATGCGTTAAAGGGACCTTAATGCCGATGATGCGCGGACTTTTTTCTTCTGGCCAATTCAGGTATGTTTAATGCACGATGTTGAGCTTTGCCCTAGTCTCTGTCATGGAGGACCCAAGGGGCGAGGAAATCTAGCCAGGCAGTGGTTTCACTGGATTGCGGTGCTGCCCTTGCCCGGATGATACTTGTTCATTAGAGTTGTTTAAAAACTGAAGTTTTTAAACAACTTCCGCTGAAAAATAGCAAAATGCGGAGCATTTTGCAGGACTTGTTCGATAACCAACCGGGTTATTGAACAAGTCCATTCGTATAATTCGCGGACTTTTTCTTCCCGGCGAATTCACGTTAAAGGAGAACCGAAAGATGATTGCTTTGCCTGAGCATTGGAACTTCAAACGCCGCCCTGCAAGGGAAAATATGGTGTGCGGCCCGGCTTGGCGCTTCACCGTGTTAACGCCGCGCCTTATACGCCTGGAATATACAGAACAGGGCCGTTTTGAAGACCGGGCGAGTCAACGAGTGCTGAACCGGGATTTTCCACCCGTAGCTTTTACAACCCAAGAGTCTGAAACGGAACTGGTGATGACCACCGAATATCTGCGCCTGGTATATGACAAAAAACGCTTTTCCCCCCAGGGGCTTTCCATAACCCTGAGCGGCGGCTTCACCAACAAACCCTGGCATTACGGCGAGTCGAGCGCTACCTTGGGCGGTACGGTTCGTACGCTGGATGAAGCGGACGGAGCGGTCCCTCTGGATCCGGGGCTACTTTCCACCCAGGGCTTTGCCCTGTTGGATGACAGCGACTCTTTGCTCTTAACCGATGACCAGTGGGTTGCACCCCGTGCCCAGGGGCTGATAGACCTGTACTTCTTTGGCTATGGACGGGATTATAAAGCCTGCCTCAAAGATTTTTTCACTCTTGCCGGGGGCGTGCCGCTATTGCCCCGGTACGCCTTGGGCAACTGGTGGAGTCGATACCATAAATACACCGACGAAAGCTACCGGGCCCTGATCCGGCGCTTCGAGGCGGAACAACTACCCTTCACCGTCGCGGTGGTGGATATGGACTGGCACCTAGTGGATATTGACCCCCAATACGGCAGCGGTTGGACCGGGTATACCTGGAACCGGGATTTTTTCCCCGACCCTGAAGGTTTCCTCGCCTGGCTCCATGAGCAGGGCTTGCGGGTTACGCTGAATGTGCATCCGGCGGAGGGAATTCGCGGCCACGAGGAATGCTATAGAGCGATGGCCGCCCGTCTGGGAGTGGACGCCGAGGCGGAAACGCCGATTCCTTTCGATTGTAGCGACCCGGCATTTATGCGCTCCTATTTTGAGGAGGTCCATCACCCCCTGGAAGACGGGGGCGTTGATTTCTGGTGGATCGATTGGCAGCAAGGGACCGTAACTAAGACTCCAGGGCTTGACCCGCTCTGGATGCTCAATCACTATCACTATCTCGACAGCGCCCGCCGGGGCAAACGACCGCTGATCTTCTCCCGCTATGCCGGCATCGGCAGCCACCGGTACCCCGTGGGGTTTTCCGGGGACACCATGGTTACCTGGGCGTCCCTGGCCTTCCAGCCCTATTTTACCGCCACCGCCTCGAATGTGGGTTACGGGTGGTGGAGCCACGACATTGGTGGGCATATGCGGGGGATTCACGACGACGAATTGATGACCCGCTGGGTGCAGTTCGGCGTCTTCTCCCCCATAAACCGCTTGCATTCCACCTCGAATCAATTTAACACCAAGGAACCCTGGGGTTTCGCAAGTCCGGCAGGGCAGATCATCGGGGATTTTTTACGCCTCCGCCACCGGCTCATTCCCTATCTCTACTCCATGAACCGCCGGGCCAGCCGGGAGGGTGAACCTCTGATGCAGCCCCTCTACTACGCGGAGCCCTACCAAGAAGAAGCCTACCGCGTTCCCAATGAGTATTATTTCGGTACCGAGTTCTTGTGCTGTCCCATTACTAGGCCCATGGACCCGATTGCCCAGGCCGCGTCGTTCCGCGCTTGGATACCTCCGGGGCTTTGGATCGACTTTTTCACCGGCATATCCTATACCGGCGGCAGGCTGCTGGAATTATGGCGCGGGCTTGAGACCTTTCCCCTGCTAGTAAAAGCCGGGGGTATTGTTCCCCTGACAGACCGGGGCCCCTCTGCCCGGGACGGACGTATCAACGGGGTGGATAATCCCACGGCCTTGGAAGTTGCGGTATTTCCCGGGGGTTCCGGCGCGTTCACCTTGTGGGAAGACGAAGGCGACGGGCCTTTAGATGACCAGAGCTGGACGGCCACGGTCTTTACCCTGGACTGGGAAAACCGCCGGTTTACCATCGCGCCTTGTGTTGCTTGCGGCGGACCACCTACCGCAGTGCTGCCTGCGGCGCGGGACTGGCGGCTCACCTTTCGTTCCTGGGCGGAAAGTCGTGCGGTGGTAGCAATTGATGGGAAACCGGTTTCGGTGGCCACGGAATACGATACCCATCGCTCGGTCTTGACGGTACACGTCCCGGGCGTTCCGGTATCATCGGAGGTTTCCGTCCTGTTTGATCGGATGCAGCTCGCGGTCAACCCTATCGAGGAATGGGCCTTTCAGTTTTTGCGGAAAACTCGGCTGGAATTCGATCTTATGGAAGCGGTGTTTCACGTTATCAAAGGCCAAACCGACCCGGCCCAGGCCCTGGCTTCCCTGTTCGCCATGGACATACCTGCCCCGGTATTCAGCGCCCTCTGCGAAATCGCCACCTGCCGTGGAGGCGTATGGGGGCCGAGGGCTTAGGGGAAAGGGTACTCGGCCTTTTGTTCCTACTCCTCCTGGGGCGTACTGAGCCATATAGTAGGTGGGGGCCCCAAGGGATAAAAGTAGGAGGCAAGGGGTGTGCTGTGATACCTAATTACCACGGCTCTCTGGGGATGGGCAGCGTCGGACCCGCTTTACGGGTTTGTCAAGGATTAACCGTGGTCGATGGTTTCGTAGGATAGACAGACCGGCTTACCGGTCTTGGCGTCCATCGCCAATTCCGCCTCGATCTGGTAGACCGCCCGCAGAGTCTCCTGGGTAACCACCTGGGAAGGAGGGCCTTCCGCGAGAACGCGCCCGTCCTTCATGGCCAATATATGATCCGCAAACCGGGAAGCGTTGTTCAGTTCATGCAGGACCATCACTACCGTACGGCCTTCTCGGCGGTTAAGAGCCGAGAGTAGGGTCAGGATCTCCATCTGATGGGCCATGTCCAGGTACGTGGTGGGTTCATCCAGGAGCATGAAATCGGTCTTCTGGCATAAGGTCATGGCGATCCAGGCCCGCTGGCGCTGGCCCCCGGAAAGATCCGAGAGTAGTCGATAGCGCAAATCCTCCATGCCCGCAATCCCTAAGGATTCCCGGATGATGGCAAAATCTTCCCGCTTCAGCGCGCCGAAACCCCGCTTGTGGGGAAAGCGCCCGTAGGCCACCAGCTCTTCCACGGTCATGCCCTCCGGCGCTTGAGGGTTCTGGGGAAGCGCCGCCAGGCGGCGGGCAATCTCCCGGGAGGAAACGCCGTGTATATCCCGTCCGTCCAGGTGGATCCGCCCCTGTTCGGGCTTCAGCATCCGGGCCATACCTTTTAAGAGGGTCGATTTCCCGCAGCCGTTGGCCCCGATGATAACCGTTACCGCGCCTTTAGGGATATGCACGCACAGATGCTCAATCACCGCGTGGCCGCCGTAGCTCAAGCGAAGATTCTCGGTTCTAATACCCTGTTCCATGGATTTTTTCCTATTCCTATTGTCTTACCATGAGATAGATGAAATACGGCGCCCCCAAAAGGGACACCACGATGCCGATATGCAGTTCCAGAGGGGAAAAGAGATTCCGGGCAATCATGTCCGAACCGGTTACCAGCAGCATCCCGATCAAGATGGCCGTAGGGATGCAGTAGCACCGCTGCGGGCCTGTGAGCTTGCCCGCGATATGCGGGGCCAGGAGCCCTACAAAGGCGATGCTCCCCGCCACAGAAGTGGCCACCGCCGCCAGGGCTGCGGCTATGGCCATAAGAAAACGCCGCCTGCCTTCGGTGTTCACCCCCAGGCCGCAGGCAATCTCGTCCCCCAAGGTAAAGACATCCAGATACCGGGACTGGTACCACGCCGCAAGGCTAAGAGCCACCAAGGGCGGGCTCACGGCAATGACATAACTCCAGCTCACCCCCCAGATACTGCCTGAAGTCCAAGAGAGGACCCGGTTAAAATCCCGGTTGTCAAAACCTATCTGCAACATAATGATGAGGGCATGAAAACCTGCGTTCACCGCAATGCCCATGAGCAACAGCCTCCGGGGTTTCATGCCCCGCCGCCAAGCCAGGGCGTAGATCAGCCCCGCCCCCACAAGGCCCCCGGTCAGGGCAACTAAGGGCATAGTGAAGAGGGTAAAGGCCGGCAAGACATAGTAGTTGTTCCCATTGGTGAGGTAAATATACACCACCACAAACAAGGCCGCCCCGCTGGAAATGCCGATGATCCCCGGTTCGGCCAAGTCGTTCCGGGTTACGCTCTGGAGAATCACCCCGGAAACCGAAAGAGCCCCACCCACCAAGAGACCGATGAGTATCCTCGGCAGCCGGATGGTCAAGAGAACCAGGCGCTGCTGACGGCTCCCCTCTCCCAGGATCGTGCGAAGCAGCTCCCCCGGGGAGATGGCCAGCGTCCCCAGGCTGAGGCTAAGGAGGATCGCCGCCCCAAGCAACAGCAGCAGGACCGCAGCGATGAAGCGAAAGCGCCTCGACCGGGAAGGAACGGTCCTCATATCCTTGCTTCCTTCTTAACCATCCTGATAAGTACCGGTACCCCCAAAAGGGAGGTAATGGAACCCAGGGGTATCTCAAAGGGACTTGTCAAGGTCCGGGCAAGAATATCGCTGTAGAGCATAAGCGTCGCTCCGGTAATGATGGACAAGGGGATCACCCGGCGGTAATCACCCCCTACCCCCAGACGGACTATCTGTGGGACGATGAGGCAGACAAAGCCGATATTGCCTCCCACCGCCGCTGCGGCGCCGCTCAAGAGCACCACGCAGACCAGGCCCGCGAAGCGCACCTGGTTGGGCCGTTCTCCCAGGCCCACCGCCGCGTCGTCCCCGAGGCTCAAGATGGTGATCCGCGGGGAGAGGAACAGCGCCGTAACCAGAGTCGCCGAGGTGATGAGTAGGACCCGGACCATGCCCCAGCTTGCGCCCCCCAGACCTCCGGCCATCCAGAAAGCCAGATTTTTACTGTTGTTGGTAAGCAAGGCGATCATGGCCGCCAGGGAGGAAAAGAGCATCCCCAGGGCCGTGCCGGCCAGAAGTAGCCGGGTAATGTCTAATCCCGCCCGTTTGGTACTCAACAGAAACACCAGCGCCGCGCTGATAGAGGCCCCGGCAAAGGCGAAAACCACTCGACCCGGTAAGGCGGGAACGTCCCGGCCGGCCATGTAGATGGCCATGGCCAAGACCGCCCCCTGGTTTACCCCCATGATGGACGGGGAGGCAAGAGGGTTGCCGGTAAGTCCCTGAAGGACGGCCCCTGCGCAGGCGAGGAAACCACCCACTAACAGGGCGCACAGGGCCCGGGGCAGCCGGGAATCCCATATAATCAGCTGGGCTGTGCCGGTTTTGACCGGGCTGAAGAGGCCCCGTACCATATCCTCGACCTCTATGCTTTTGGCCCCTAGGCAGACCGAGAGGACGACCCCTGCCAGGATCAACGCACATTCTAGGCCCAGCATCACCACCACCTGGCGACCGCGCTCATCCCCTGGGTGCATCTTAGGAGATGAGCAGGTCTTTCAGTTCGTCTAGGAGAAGTTTCTTTCCATAGATACTGTAGGCCTGATTAAAGTAGGGCGACTGGGGCAGCCAAATCACTTTTCCGGATTGGACGCTTTCCAGGCTGTTCCACACGGAACTCCCTTCCAGGGTCGCCCGGTCATCCGCAGAGGCCAATATGACCAGGTAATCCGCCGGGATTTCCGTAAGCCCCTCAAGGCTCACCGTAGGCAGAGTGATGCTGTCCTGTTCCGGCAGCCCTGGCGGGACTTTTAAGCCCATGTCGTTATAAAACATATCCCCATAGGCCGCGCCAGTAAAGAGATAGTAGGCGTTGCCTCCCGTAAGAAAGGCGAAATAGGTCGCATCAGGACCATTAGCGGCCTTAATGGCCTCCCCTACCTCCTGGGCCTTGGCCTCATACTCGGCGATATAGGCCTCCACCGCGCTTTGGGCCTCAAAAAGCTCTCCGACCATCCTAAGATCCCCCCGCCAGTCGTTTACCGTGGGCTCAATAACGATAGTGGTGGCAATAGCCCGCAGTTGTTCGTAGGCCTTTTCCTGCCGGGGATTGATGATGATGAGGTCCGGCTCTACCGCGAGGATGGCCTCCACATTCACCGTGTCCGCCATGGGGTACCCGATGATGACCGAGCCCGAAAGGAGGTCCTGTAGGTACGTGGGAAACCGAGTGTAATCGTAGGCGTCTGAATCTGCGGTAGCCACAGGCTTGTATCCGATGATGCACAGCATATCGCTTATACCCGATGCGTCCGCAATACGCTGGGGGCGAGTGGGGATCGCCACAGGTCCCCGCAGCGTGTTCACCCTCCGGGTCTGAGGCGCCTGAGGGGTATCCTTGGCTGGAGCGGCGGAAGAAGGCCGGTTACACCCCCCCAGAGCAAAGGCCAAAACCAGGGACACCCCCCAGCTTATCAGGGCTTGCCGCGAAACGCGGGCAAACCAGGTCGTCTTATACACAGGCAACTCCTTGATGAACCTGTTCCTCGGTGACAGGTTATTTACAAAATATGTGTTAGCAAATACTAACTGATATACCATACTGGAAGCCCCCGGGAAGTGTCAATCCGCCTGCCGCCGCCTGCGGTGAAGGTGTGTTAGGGTTTTGTGGGTGCTACCGACTATGTGCTGGGCTCAGACCCATCTGTGCAGACCCGCTACGCCTCCACAGGAGGTGGTAGCAGGTGGTGGACAGACCTCTACCCGGAGAATACGAAAGGGAAACCGGTACGGAACGTGGCGCGCATGGAGGCGTCCGTTATCCCGGTTCCCAGGCGAGGAAAAGCGGGATAACGGACGGAAAAAGGTGGTGTAGACGCGTTTCCCCATAATAGGGTCTGACCCCTGTCTCGGCATCCTCGGCATCAGGAGGTTCCCCCTCAAGTATCTTCGACCCATAGCGGTCCCCCCAGATATGCCCCTCCCGCCTCGCCGCCCGATTATACCGCTGGGCGAAAACTTGCTTCATCCACTTCATGATAGCCGGAAGTTGTAAGCCCTCTGCCGGCTTGATATAGAACCGAAGTCCATCATCCGCAAGCTGTAGTCCCCGAATCTGGAACACAAACCGTTGTTTCGTCTCGTGAAAGACCCGGGCAAACAGCGCCAATACCTTATAATGCCGAAACAGGGGTTCCCGATTGTTAATGTGGGTGTGTATTTCATACCATACTCCGCTTTGGAGCAAACGTAATGGTCTCATACAACATAGTATGGGTCGAAGACGCGGTTTTGCTTTAATTGACCAATATTTTTCGTAGAGCCCTTATGCGCTTTCCGCCTCAGCCCACAGGCCCTGCGTAGGGGCCGAGCATGACGCCCACAAAACCGCCGGCGCTTTCGGTGCTTAAATTGCTTGCGTCAACTTTCTCGGCCACCGGCAGCCAGGGGCTTTCGCCAAAGGACACGTAGAAATTGTACCACCGGCCGTCTCCCCTTACCTTGAAGCGTACGACCTCGTGCTCCCACTCAAGGGGCACTGGCATAGCGGCCAGCACAGTTTTACTACCCGCCGCACGGGTGAGGCTTATTACACTCCGGCCCGCTTGTAGGGTCTT
>JAITJK010000132.1 GCA_031278935.1 Spirochaetaceae bacterium
CGCTGGCCCACGCCGCACGACAGGATGGGGCCCCCCGGATATACCTTTGCTTTGCCGTGCATCCCCAGCTGCCGGCCCTGGCTGCGGAAAATCCCGGAGCCTTCCCGCCTTTAGGCGCCCTTTTAGACTTTCTTGCGGTCCTTGCCAGGGATAAGCGGATTCAGGGAATAGGGGAAACGGGTTTTGACCTTTACTCGGATGGTTTTCGGGAGACCCTGGCGGTGCAGGAGAAGCTTTTTAACGCCCATCTAGAGCTGGCCTTAGCCTATGACCTGCCCCTGGTATTCCACGTCCGCAAGGCCATGCACAAGGTGTTTGCTTATAAGCAGGCTCTGAAGCGACTTCCCGCAGTGCTGTTCCACGCCTATCCTGGCACTCTGGGGGAAGGACGCTCGCTTTTGCGTCAGGGTATCAACGGATATTTTTCCTTTGGCGCTTCCCTTTTGTGGGGTCGTAAAGAAAGTCTTCATTCCTGTGCGGGACTACCCTTAGATCGGCTTCTCCTAGAAACCGACGCTCCCTATCAGCCGCTTCCGGGCGCGGCCTTTTCTACCTGGCAGGACCTCCCGGTTATCCGCAGTGCCCTTGTCCGTCTCCGCCCTGACTACGCTTCTTCCAGTCCCTCCGTTCTAGAATTTTTTAGGTAGGCTTCTGGCGTTTTCGCACCTGCCCTGACCCACCTGCCGTGGAGGCGTATTGTGGCTTTGGTACTCGGAGGTTTGACCCCGTAATTTCCCAGCCCCCTCCTTATCTCGGCCAGCCGCAGAATACGCCGTCATAACAGGTGGCGGCTGGCGGAGAAGAAATGGGTTGTAATCTTTAGATAGTAGTATAAAATTATAGATAACAGGCTGATAAAGTGTATCGGTTTGCTGGGTATAAACGTACCCCTTTTGAGGGCGCGGAGACATTTTTGGAGGAGCGCAGGTATGAAATATTTAAAAGCAGGAATCTTAGTAAAAGTCTGGTTCACGATGCTTACGGTTACGCTGGCCCTTGCCATCAGTAGCTGCGACCAGAACAATCAGTCGATTTTCCATCCTGATACGGACGGGAAGTCCTTGTTCGTTCAAGGGGCTGCCCTCTTCCCGGTTCCGGTTCACCGGGAATATCTTCTAACCGCCCCCTTTGCCAAGACCGAGGAGCACCTCTCGGTCTTTTTGGCCTTTCCCGACGGTACTACCCAGAAAATCCCCCTAGAAGAAACGGAAATCATGTTGGAACAGTACATGGTGGCCAACGATACCCCCCATACCTTCAAAAGTATCGGGCAAAAAGAAGTGGCCATAAGTTATGAAACCCTGAATGCTTCCTATACCGTCATGGTTCGCAACGGTATCGGCAATGGTGATGATGATGACGGCAATGGCGATGACGGCAATAGCACGGAGTCCCCTTCAGGCGATACCTCCCTTGAGATAGAGATTAAGTGGGAGTAGGTCATGCGTTCCCATTCCTGGAAGGCCGGGCTTTGGAGTCTTTGGCTACTCTTCTATTGCGCTCTCTCTGGCCATACGCAAGAGGACTTGAGCGTTACCATTGAAGATATATACCTAGAAGAAGCAGCGGACTCCGGGGGTATCCATCTCTATATCAAGAAAAAGCCCGATCTCGCCTCGGTCCTCTTGGCGGAGTCCACCAAAGACCCCGATGGTATGGAACACACCTATACGTACCGTGCCTTGGAAGGGAACGCTATCAACGGCGATGAACTGCGCCGCGTCGATGGAGAACTGCGGTCAAACGGAGACTGGTACCTCATCGATTCTTCCCCGGAACATCATCCCCAGTTCGGCGAGGTGTTTCATTTCTATATTCCGCCGGTCCTCAGCTACGGATTCCCCACAACCCGGCACGGAACGTTGCAAATAACTGAGGGTGGGGAGTTTTTTATCAATATCCGGGCCTTTGCCCTACCCTACCTCGACTATGCCGGGAACTTCAAAGATAATCCTTTCACCCTCGCCATCACCGAGTTGGATCGGGTTCCTCCTTCCTTGGATAACCAGAAAAAAGCCTCCGAGACACCGCTGGTGCAATCTATCCCCGCAGAAGAAGCCCCGCCCCGTACGCGGCTCATCTTCATGACTCCGGACATTCCGCTTTTGTCTGTGGAAGAGCCCCCAGCGAAAGAAAGCCCCACCCCAAAGGTAGTTCTTCCTCCGGAGGAGCCCAAAGCGCCCCGTCCGGTGTTCAGCCCGGTGCTTTTCCTTCGTGGGGGGATAGCGGTTTTTTACCCTGGCCCGGAAGGCCAGACGGTGGGCCTTAAAGACGAGTATGACCCTATCGGCAGCTTCACGTTCAGTAACCAGTATACCCCGGCCTGGGGGTTTATCCTGGGTTACGACCGGGATCCGGCGATTATGAACCGGGTCTTCGCCCGGGCAACTTTGGATATGCGGTATGTGGGTCTTGAAGCGGGGCCCTACCTGGGGTTCTTTAATACCCACAGCGGTCAAGTAAGCGCTGGGGTTTCCCTGGCCCTTCACTTACGGGTTCCCCAATGGCATCTGTTCAGTTCCTTCCAGCATGACACCACCCTGGGACAGGCCATCACCAGTCCAGGAGATTACGTGCAGTCCTTCAGCTCCGCCAGCCTCGGCGTGGCCCTGCCTTTCGGGAGCCTTGCGGCAAGTATCACGTACCGCAATACCGACCTGCAAGATAATA
>JAITJK010000145.1 GCA_031278935.1 Spirochaetaceae bacterium
CCCCATCGGAACCGGGCCCTTCCGGGTGAAACAGCTTGACGTAAATCAGCAGCTTATCGTCGAGCCAAACCCCTACTTCTACGGGGTGAAGTCGCCGTTCAAGCAGATAACCATCCTGACGATTGACGAACAGGCGGCCCTTGCGGCGGCCAAATCCGGGCAGTTGGATGTGGTGATGGTGAATCCTGAGTACGCGCTGGAGAACGTAAAGGGGATGCATAGAGAAACCATCAAAACCGCAGATAACCGGGGCTTCAACCTGCCCACGATTCCCGAAACCCAGAACGCGTCGGGGGCCGTAGTGGGTAACAACGTAACCTGCGATCCCGCAGTCAGGCGGGCCCTCAACATCGGGATCAGCCGGCAAACCATCATCGACAACGCCCTGAATGGCATCGGTACAGCAAGTTGGGTCCGCTTCGAGGGACTGCCCTGGGCCGGCGAGGAGCCGCCCTTGCGGGACGGCCAGGTCGAGGAGGCCAAGCGGACTCTGGAAGCGGCGGGTTGGAAGATCGGGCCAGATGGCATACGGGTGAAAGAGGGCCTGCGCTGTGAGTTCCGCATCACCGGCCGTACCGACGACTTACAGCGCTACAACCTGGCGGTGGCCCTCTCGGAAAACGCCAAGCCTCTGGGCATCAACATCATCGCCGAGTCGATGGATTGGGCTTCTGCACAAAAAATTGCCCGGAATGTGCCCACCTGCATCGGCACCGGAGATTACAGCTATCGGGACGTGTTTAACGCCTTTCATTCGTCCTACGGAGGTATAGACACGGTGAGCCTAAGCAATAGCTCCCTGTACCATAATCCCACGGTGGACGCCTATCTTGAGGAGATGATTGGGGCAAAATCCGAGGCCGAGGCCATAGACTTCGCAAAAAAGGCCCAGTACGACGGAACCACTGGGGCGAATGTGGACTTTCCCTATCTCTGGCTGGTCAACATCGACCATGCCTACTTCGTGCGGGACGGTCTTAGCATCGGCGTTCAGCGGATTCATCCCCACGGGCACGGGGTGCCGATCATCCAGAACCTGAATGAATGGCAGTACCGGTGAAAGCCCTGCAAAAGGCCGCAGCGGTCCTGCTCCGGATGGTCCTTTTGCTCCTGGGGGTGAGTTTTTTTAGTTTTATCCTGATCGTCTCCGCGCCGGTTGATCCCGTAACGGCTTTTGTCGGCGCGGAGTCCGGGGTTTCCGAGGAGCAGAAGGCCCTAGTGGCCGAATACTGGGGGCTCAACCAGACTCCCGTGGAACGCTATAGGACCTGGCTCTCCCACGTACTCAAGGGGGATATGGGTATGTCCCTGGCGTTCAAACGGCCGGTAAGCGCGATCCTGAGGGAGCGGGTATCCGCTTCCCTGGCCCTCATGTTCAGCGCCTGGATATGCTCAGGCGTGTTGGGTTTCATGCTCGGTGTGGCCTGCGGGGCACGGCCCTACAGCCTCTTTGATAAGTTGGTGCGGACCTTTTGTTTCGTCCTTTCCTCCACGCCGGTATTCTGGATAGGCCTTTTGTTCCTCATGTTTTTTTCGGTTTATCTCGGCTGGTTGCCCCTGGGACTGTCCGTGCCGGTGGGAAAAATGGCAAGGGACGTTACCCTCACCGACCGGATATACCACCTCATCCTCCCGGCTTGTACCTTGAGCATCACCGGGGTAGCCTCCATTGCGCTCCACACCCGGCAAAAACTCATAGACGTGCTGGAAAGCGATTACGCCCTGTTTGCCCGGGCTCGGGGAGAGCGGGGCTGGCAGCTTATACGGCGGCATGGCCTACGAAACGTCGCCATTCCGGCGGTAACCGTGCAATTTGCGTCTTTCAGTGAACTCTTCGGCGGTTCGGTGCTGGCGGAAAACGTATTCTCCTATCCCGGCCTCGGCAGCGCGGTAAGTCTTGCGGGGAACCAGGGAGATCTGCCCTTATTTCTGGGGGTGGCCCTCTTCTCAGCCCTCTTTGTCTTTGTAGGTAACCTCACGGCCAATATGCTCTATGGCCTAGTCAACCCGGAAATCCGCGAAGGAAACGTCCCCGTATGAAATACAACCGGAGAACCAAAACAATCATTCTCACCGGCGTCATGGTGCTATTGATCGCCACGGTGGCTATTGCGGGTCTCGTGATGGACCCGGCCCGGTACGGCCCCAATTATGCGGCCAAGCGGCTGCCCCCGTCCTGGTCCCACCTGTTTGGTACGGATTATCTGGGCCGGGATATGTTCAGCCGTACGGTGAAGGGGCTTTCCACCAGCATACTCATCGGAACCCTGGCCGCCACGGTGAGCGCCGGTATTGCGCTTTCCCTGGGACTCGCGGCGGCCACCATAGGGGGGCTGGCGGACAAGATCGTCGGGTATGTGGTTGACCTGATGATGGGCATACCCCACATGGTGTTGCTTATCATCATCGCTTTCCTTTTAGGCCGGGGTCTGCAGGGGGTCATCCTCGGCGTGGCGCTGACCCATTGGCCGAATCTTACCCGGGTAATCCGTGCGGAGGTACTCCAGGTGCGGGAGGCTCCCTTTGTCCAAAGCGCCCGGCAATTGGGAAAATCTCCCCTGAAGATAGCGTTAGACCATATCTTGCCCCATGTGCTGCCCCAGGGTATCATCGGTCTCATCCTGCTGTTCCCCCACGCGATTCTGCACGAGGCGGGCATCACCTTTCTGGGCTTCGGCCTTTCGGTGGATACCCCAGCCATCGGCATCATCCTCTCGGAATCCATGAAACATATTGCCCTGGGTATGTGGTGGCTCGTATTTTTCCCTGGGGGGATGCTGGTAACCCTGGTCATGCTCTTCGATAAGCTGGGAGAACAGGTGAAGCTGCTCCTCGACCCGGTACGGGCCCAGGAGTAAGCTATGGCAGATGCAGCGCAGCCTGAGCTCCTGGAAGTACGAGAGCTGTCCATAGGGTTTCGCCGGTATGACCGGGGGCTTGAACAGCGGGAACTTCAGGTGATCCGCCAGGTAAGTGTACCGGTCAAGGAGGGAGAGATCGTGGCTGTCGTCGGCGCTTCGGGGTCCGGGAAAAGCCTCCTCGCCCATGCGATTATGGGGATCCTACCGGCCAACGCCCAGGTTTCCGGGGAAATTCGCTACCAGGGGGAGCCTATGACCGCAGCGCTGCGGCAAAGGATCTGTGGCCAGGAACTTGCCCTGGCGCCTCAGTCCCTAACCTACCTGGATCCCCTGATGAAAACCGGGAAACAAATCCAGGGACCTTACGGCAGTGAGGAAAAACGGAAACGCATTTTTCAACGCTACGAACTGGCGGAAAAAGCCGCAAAACAATACCCCTTCCAGCTCTCCGGAGGTATGTCCCGCCGGATTCTCATTGCCACGGCGGTCATAGGGGAGGCAAAACTCATTATCGCCGATGAACCGACTCCGGGTATGACCTTGGCCACGGCCAAGCGGGTTATGGCCCATTTCCGGGAACTGGCGGACCAGGGCTCAGGGATCCTGCTTATCACCCATGACATTGACCTTGCTCTGGCCTGTGCGGACCGTATCGCCGTTTTGTATGCCGGCAGCACGGTGGAAATCGCGGAGGCTGCGGATTTCAGCGCCGGCCCTGCTTCTCTGCGACACCCCTACTCCCGGGCACTCTGGCAGGCTATTCCGCAAAACGGCTTTGTCCCGATTCCCGGCAACCAGCCCTACCCGGACGCGCTGCCGGCGGGCTGCGGGTTTGCCCCTCGCTGTCCTCAAAGAACCAGGGAATGTGATGCCCCGGTACCCTTACGGGCATTCCGGGATGGGGAGGTGCGTTGTGTCTGGGCTACATAAACTCGAAGGAAAAAACATTACCTTCGCCTATGGCCGGGAGAAACTCCTTTTGGACCGGTGCTCGATTACCCTGCATAGGGGCGAGCGTCTTGCCCTTGTTGGGCCTTCAGGGTGTGGTAAAAGTACCCTGGCCCGGATTCTTGCGGGGTATCTCAAGCCCGGTTCCGGAGGGGTTTTCCTGGACGGCAAACCCCTCCCACCGAAAGGCTATTGTCCGGTGCAGCTCATCTACCAGCACCCGGAAAAAGCGGTAAACCCCCGGCTTACCCTGGGGAAAACCCTGGCCGAGAGCTGGAAACCCGACGAAGTCTTCCTTTCCCGCATGGGCATCGAAGCGCCCTGGCTGGAACGCTACCCCCGGGAATTGTCAGGCGGTGAAATTCAGCGTTTCTGTATTGCCCGGGCCCTAGGCCCTGAGACCCGGTTTCTCATTGCTGATGAGATGAGCGCCATGCTAGACGTGATCACCCAGGCCCAGATATGGAAGACCCTCCTGGAAATCGTTGAGCAACGGCAGTTGGGGCTTCTTATGATCACGCACAACCCCTATCTAGCATCTGCGGTGAGCGCGCCTGTGGTGGACCTAGAAGGGGGCTGCATTGGTGAGGTATCAGGACTTTGAACCCCACAACACCCCACTACGACCCAGGGCAGGTGGCGTAGGGCTGTGCGGCGGCGACGCAAACCATAAGACTCTAATATCCAAGCCTGCACAAGAAGCGGGAGCGCCCCGCTTTCTAAGCCCGCAGCCAGTCGCGGCATTTAAACTCCCGCTGACGGACGGCCCATAAGGGACCTTAACCCTACTGGCAGGCGGTGATGAGGGCTAGGTCGAGCATTTGGGTGAAGGCGGTCTGGCGTTCTTCGGCGGTGGTTTGTTCATGGCTAATGAGACTGTCCGAGATGGTCAGCAAGGCCAGAGCTTCCCGCCGGTATTTCGCCGCGAGGGTATAGAGTTCAGCGCACTCCATTTCTACCGCGAGACAGCCGAACCGGGCCCAGAGCTTCCATTCTTCAGGGTCTTCAGGGTAAAAACTATCCGAAGAAACCACCGTACCTACATGAGGTGAAAGACTCCGGGTAAGGGCAGCGTCATAGGCGGTTTTGAGCAAAGAGAAAGACGCCGCAGGAGCAAAAGTCCGCCCGCCAAAACGAATTTGGTTCATCCCGGAATCCGTAGAGGCCGCTAAGGCTATCACCAGGTCCCGAAGATGCAGACCCTCCTGAAGCGCCCCAGCCGTACCGATGCGGATGGCCCGCTTTACCCCAAAATCTTGAAATAATTCATTCACGTAAATGGAAAGCGAGGGCATCCCCATCCCCGTGCCTTGAACCGATACCCGACGCCCCTGGTAGAGCCCGGTATAGCCGAACATGTTCCGTACCCGGTTGTATTGATGCACATCCTGGAGCATCGTTTCCGCGATGAACTGGGCCCGCAAAGGGTCTCCAGGAAGCAGCACCGTCTCGGCAATATCCCCCGGCTTGGCCGCAATATGAATAGACATAAAACCTCCTAGCATACGCATCGTATGCACCGCATAGTCGGACTAAAGATACTCCAGATCATAGGGAGTCTCTTGATACACCAAATTAAGCCAGTTAGAAAAGAAAAGATGCGCGTGAGCCCGCCAGCAGACCACCGGATTCCGGGAGGGATCATCCTCGGGATAGTAGTTCTTGGGGATCCTTATGGGACAGCCCCGACTTAGGTCTCGCCGATATTCCCGGTCTAAGGTCAAAGGATCGTACTCCAGATGGCCTGTAACGTATATTTCCCGGCCTTCCCGGGCGGTAATGATAAAGGCCCCGGCTTCGTCTCCGGCGGCCTGTATGGTCAAAGCCGCCGTGGCGGCCAGGACCGCTTGGTCGCTTTCCGTATACCGAGACTGGGGGGCCCGGAATTCATCGTCAAAACCATGAAAGAGCATCTGCCGCCGTTCCTTCACTTTATGGGGAAAAATCCCGAAGAGCTTTTGCCCCAGCTCCCGCTTGGGTATGCCGTAGCGGTGATACAAGGCGGCCTGAGCGCCCCAGCAGATATGCAAGGTGGACCACACGTTCTTTGTCGCATAGTCCAAAACCTCGATCAATTCCCGCCAGTAATCCACTTCCTCAAAACCCAGGGTCTCCACAGGCGCGCCGGTGATGATGAGGCCGTCAAAGCGCTCATCCTTAATGCACTCCGAGTTCCGGTAAAACCGCTCAAGATGTCCCGGTGGAGCGTTGCGAGACTCGTGGCTCCCCATGCGGAGAAACGTTATATCCACCTGCAAGGGACTGTTGCTCAAGAGCCTGAGTAATTGGATTTCCGTGTCCAAGGTGGTGGGCATCAGATTAACAATAGCCACCTTGAGGGGCCTAATATCCTGATGCAAGGCCCGGACGTCGGCCATAACAAAGACGTTTTCCTCTTTAAGGGCCTTATAGGCCGGTAACGCGATAGGGATATTGATAGGCATAGGGTACTATGCCCCCGTTTGGGAAAAAATACAAGGCGCCGGCGGATGGTTAGGCTGGTCAGCCACTCCGCTACAGAGGTGCAGGCCCGGATGGACAAAATACCAAGGCTCAGTATAGTATAGCACTGATGGATGTAAAGAGCCGAAACCTGATACCCCTTGCCTTGCTTGCGGGGGCGGTTGTTTGTATTATCGCTGGTATTGTCCGTAAGGATATGGCGGCGGTATTCAGAAAGGCGGTTTTTGTCTGCCTGGAGTGTATAGGCATTGGGTAAACGAAAGCTGATTCAGTGGCTGTCCCTGGGGCTGTGCAATGGAGAGGTGCGCAATTTCGAGACCGGTTCCCTCTCTAGGAGCCCCTTGAAAAACCTCTGCGTCCCAGGGTTGAATTGCTATTCCTGTCCGGGGGCCCTCGCCGCCTGTCCAGTGGGAGCCTTGCAAAACGCTCTTTGCGAGGGGCGGATTCCGTTTTTTGTTACCGGCGTACTCTTACTCTTCGCCGTACTCCTGGGCCGAGGGGTCTGCGGTTTTCTTTGTCCTTTCGGCCTCATCCAGGAGTTGCTTTACAAAATACCCGCTCCCAAGATGCGGAAAAACATCCACACCCAAAAGCTCACGAAGCTTAAATACGCCGTCCTGGTGGTGCTGGTCATGGGCCTCCCAGGGACCTTCTTTTTCATCCAGGGGTACGGGGAGCCTTTTTTCTGTAAACTGCTGTGTCCTGCAGGAACCCTGGAAGCGGGCCTTCCCCTCACGCTGGCGAATGCGGCCTTGCGGGACCGTATAGGAGGGCTCTTTTTCTGGAAGCTCACCCTGCTTATCGCGGTGTTGGCCCTCTCGGTTGGAGTATTCCGTCCCTTTTGCCGCTTCCTCTGTCCTTTGGGGGCCCTATACGGCTTTTTTAACCGCTATGCCCTTGGGGGAATTCACCTTGATGAGAGGCGTTGCACCCATTGCGGGACCTGTACCCGAACCTGTACCATGGATACCCGGCGGGTCAATGACCGGGAATGTATCCGCTGCGGCGCGTGCCGGAAGGTTTGCCCGGCGGGGGCCATAAGGGTCCATGGACCCCAACAATTGTTCTTTAGGTTACAAAAAGGTCAAAAGTGTGCAAGGAGTTCTCCATGAACTATACCAAAAGCCTCCTATGGGGGGCGATCCTGGCCCTGGTGATTCCGGGCTTGCCGGCGCGGGGGCAGGGAGCGGAACTTACGGCAGGCAAACCGGCTCCGGATTTTACCTTCACTTCAGCAGCAGGCAAGTCCACCAGGTTATCCGCCTACCGGGGTAAGCCTGTGGTTCTGCATTTCTGGACCACCTGGTGCGGGCCTTGTATCCGGGAGCTACCCTTGATTTCCGCCCTGACCACCGCCAAGGCCGAGGAACTTACGGTACTGGCGGTGAACTGTGCAGAAACAGACCGGGAGGTTTCCGCCTTTTTGGGCCGCTCCCAGCTTGCGCTGAATGTCGTGATGGACCGGGACTACCGGATTGCCCAGCTCTACCGGGTCAACGCCATCCCTCAGACCTATCTTATTGACAAGGCGGGGATGATCCAGACGGTCCGGGTAGGGGCCTATAGCCGGGTGGAGCTGAACCAGGACATTGCCGCCCTGCTTAACTAAGGATCTACCCTAGACCATTTGTCATGGCCATTTGCCATGGAGGCGTATGGGGGGCCGCGTGGTTAAGGGATACAGGCGCACGTCATCCGGCCTGGAAACCGCTGGTTTTAGTGCGAGAACCGCAGTGTGCCTCCCGTCATTGCAAGGAACCGAGGGACGAAGCCATCTAGATCAGCAGCCCCCATACGCCCACCGCAGGTGCTGGAGTGCTTCGCTTCGCTGGTAATTCCCAGATTTTTTTTCTTCCGGTTGAACTCCTTACCTATCATTAACCGGCTTTGCCCCAAAACACCGGTGGCGGGCGCGCCCTATCCCCTAACCACTACGGCCAGTCGCGGAATTGAACCCCCTGGAGGGCCTGGGGGACTTAGGGGCGTTTTTTCCGGCTGAAAAGGGGGGCGAAATACTTTTCCATGCTGACCCGCTTCAAGAGCTGTTTTAGGATAACTCGGTATAGCCCAAAAGAGAGGACCATAGAAGCGAGGAAGATCACCGGAAGCCCCCAGACTTGAACTGACTCAGGCAACCGGGGCGCAAGCAGCCGGCCGTATAGGAAGAGCAGGGCAACAAAACCAATGACCATGATAAGGACATTCAGCACCGTAGCTCCCAGGATAAAAAGCAAGGTATTCGTTTTTTTACTCAATCAGAGGCCTCCTTTGCAGATGGTTCGGATTTAGGGCTTATAAGACTGGACAAAAGTAGGATAATACAACACACCACCACGCTGGCATCGGCAATGTTAAAGGTCGGCCACCGCTCCATCCCCAGAAACCCGAAAAATTTGACGCTGATAAAGTCTACCACCCCATCAGGCCGGAAGATCCGGTCCAGAATATTGCCAATGCCGCCTCCCATGATCCCCGCGAACAGCCACCGCTGGAAGGGGGAGAATTCCTGAGACTTGAGGTAATAGCCCAAGAGTAAGCCCAGGATGATAATAGGCAGCACAATAAACAAGAGGGGCCGCAGGGACTCAGGCAGATTATGTCCCAGACTGAAGGCAATGGCTTTATTCCGTACATGGATGATCCAAAGCAGGTCGTTGCCGAATACATCGAGAATCCGGTTGTCCGTCCAATGCTTAACAATAAATCCCTTGACCAGTTGATCGAAAAGAATGATCACCCCGCTCAAGAGGAACGGTAAGACTTTGGTCTTAGTGCTCTGAACGCTCATGGACTCCTCCCCTTATAAACCCGTAGGCAGGTCGATGAATTCCGTCTCCAGAGGAAGCGTGAGGGCGCACTGTTCCATGATCTTCCGCACTCCCCAGACCTCGGTGGCGTAATGCCCCCCGGCAATCAGATTGAGCCTCGACTCCTGGGCCTCATGGTACACCTGGTGGGAGGCTTCCCCGGTAACGTATAGGTCGAGCCCTTCGGCAATCGCCTGAAGGCTTTCCTTAGCCGCGCCTCCGGAAATCACGGCGCAGGTCTCGCTTCGGGTTTTCCCAAAGGCATACACCCCCAGGGGCGGTCTATCCATGAAACTGATCCTCCGGGCCGCCTCGTCCACGGTTAAGGAGGTTGTGAGGGCGCCCTTAAACCCGATTTGCCGGCCATGGTACCAGCCGAAAGGCTCAGGGTTTGCGATGCCTAAGCGTTCCGCTAAGACGCCGTTGTTCCCCCATTGGGGGTGGGCGTCTAGGGGCAAGTGTACCGCATAGAGGGCGAGGTTGTGGTCCAGCAGGAACTGGATACGGGTTTTCAAAGGTCCCTGGAGCCGCGACGGCGCGCCCCAGAACAGCCCGTGATGGACGAAAAGCATTCCGGCCCCGGCTGCGGCGGCGCGTTTAAAGGTTTCAAGGCAGGCATCTACCGCGAAGGCGATTTTTCCCAGGGCTGTTCCGTCATTATCCACCTGGAGTCCGTTCAAAGAGGCGTCTATGCTGCGGAACCCCTCGATATCCAGGAGGCTTCGGAAGAACGCATCCAGGGCGCTGGTACTTGTGGGAATGGTCATAAAGGCACTATACACCAAGCCCCGCCCAATTCCAAGCCACCTGCCGCCACCTGCCGTGGAGGCGTATTGGGGACTGCGCGGTTAGGGATACGGGCGTAGATTACTTCACTTCCCGCGCCATGACGGCAGATGCGTAGGTCCTTATCCCTTAACCCCGGCGGACAGGGTAACCGAAAGCTCCAGCACCCGGTGATGCACCACCTTGGACACCGTGATAAGGAGGTCCTGCATCCGGCAGGAGTCCCCTTCCCGAGGAACGCCACCAAATTGCTCGATCACCCAGTTCCCCACCGTGGTGTACCGGTGATAGGGGTCCTCTCCCTCTTGAGGCCCCGACGAGGCCGAACCCGGGAGGCCGAAGAAGTCCCACAGGGTCTCAAGACCCGTACTGCCCAAAACTGTATAGGTCCGGGAATTCACCGCGCTTATGGGCTTGACCACCTCGTCGTGTTCATCCCAAATCTCTCCCACCAACTCTTCGATAATATCTTCTATAGTAATAATCCCCATGGTTCCCCCGAATTCGTCCACCACCACGGCCATGTGGGACTTTTTCGATTGCAGAGTTTTAAGGAGCTTGGCGATTTTCATGGATTGGGTGATAAACACCACGGGCTTTATGATGCTTTCGGGCGGCTGCTTTTGACCGATAACCAGATGATGAAAATCCTTTAAAAGCATCACCCCGATGATCTTGTCTACCGAATCCTGGTACACCGGCAGCCGGGAATAACCGGTCTGGCAGAAGATCCGGTCAATATCCGCCACCGATTCCCCCAGGGACACCGCAACCACGTCAACCCGGGGCGTAACAATCGCGTGGGCCCTAAGATCGTCAAACTCAATGGCCTTGAGGATCATGGTCTCTTCCCTGGCGTTGATGCCCCCTTCCTGGCG
>JAITJK010000156.1 GCA_031278935.1 Spirochaetaceae bacterium
CAGAAGGGGTTCACCAGAGGCGTACTTTCACTGATACAGTAGTGGGACGCGGGTTTTTGATAGGCCGACGCGGAGCTTATGGCGATGTACTGCCGGGTTTTGTCCTTAAAGAGTCTAAAGTCCCGTTCTATCTGGGCAGGTCCAAAGGTGATAAAATCCGCCACCACGTCGAAGGACAAGCCGCGCAGCTTCTCCGCCACCGCAGCCTCCTGGTTAATATCCTCCCGAATCTCCGTGAGTTTCCCGGACAAGAGATGGTTCCGGCTACCCCGGTTAAGGAGGTACAGTTCCCACCCTTGGGCGAGGACGTTCCGTGAAATTGCGGCACTGATGGTTCCAGTTCCGCCAATAAATAAAACCTTCATAAGTTCTCCTTACCCCCAGGGGGGGGTTAAATTGTCCGCGTAGTTAGGAAGCAGGTCACCCTCAGCCTTATACGAGGGTCAGACCTCGCTCCTTATCGAACTCCTAGTACCGTACAGTATAACCTGCCCACAGTTTTAAAGCGCTTACCCTGGGGATCAAACACCCCGGGGAGGCGGGAGCTTGCGGAGGGTAAAAACTACTGCGGCAGTGAGAGGAATGCAGGCGCCGATATAGGCCAAAGGCCCGGCAAAGCATAGGCCCGTAAAACCAAAGCGGGCAGACAGAATGATAGCCGCAAAGGTCCGCATCAGCAATTCCATGATCCCCGCAACCGTGGGAATCAAACCGTCCCCCAGGCCCTGCAAGGTTTGCCGGAAGATGAACAGGCAGGCCAGAAACAGATAAAAGCTGCCGTTGATCCGTAAGTACCGGTGGGCCAGCCGGATCGCTTCTGGTTCGTTTCCGATGAAAATCGCTGCAAAATGATGGCCCGCCACAAAATAGAGCAAGCCCATAAGCAAACTAAAGGCGCAGGATATGAGGGACGTCTGCATAAGGCCTTTACGAATCCGCTCTATCTTCCCGGCCCCGTAATTCTGCGCCGCGTAGGTACTCATGGCCGTACCGAAAGACGCCATAGGCATGGTGGCAAACTGGTCTATCTTCTGGGACGCCGTAAAAGCCGCCACCGGAATGAGCCCCAGCCGGTTTAAGGCAAACTGTACGGTTACCGTACCGATAGCGATGATGCTGTATTGAAACCCCATAGGCACTGCTCCGTTGATATGTATCCACAGTTCCCCAAGGGTAAGCCGCCGAAAGTCTTCCCAGGTAATCCGCAACTGGGGGATTTTTTTGATGATCACCGGAATACACAAGATCCCGGAAAGCAACTGGGCGATCACCGTGGCATAGGCCGCGCCGGCCACCCCGGTATGGAAGAGCCGGATAAACACCAGGTCCAGGATGATGTTGAGAATGCAGGCCAAGGCCAAAAAATACAGGGGCGTCCGGCTGTCCCCCAGGGCCCGCATGATATTGGAGCAGAGGTTAAAAAGCACTGCCGCCCCGATACCAGCGTAGATCACCACGATATAGGCATAGGCCGCGTCCAGAATCTCCTCAGGGGTTTTGAGAAAACGCAACAAAAGCCGGGCCGAGAGGATACTCAAGAGCATGAGGGCTGCGGTAAGGCCTAGTCCGAGGAGGATGCTCGCGGCAAAACTCCGGCGGACCCCCGCCTCGTCCCCGGCGCCGAAGCGCTGGGAGGTGATGATCGAGGCTCCTTGGGTAAAACCAATCACGAAACCCAGGACAAGGAAGTTGATGCTCCCGGTACAGCCCACCGCAGCCAAGGCCGCAACCCCGATAGTCCGGCCCACAATCACCGTATCCGCCATATTATAACATTGTTGGAACAGATTTCCCACAAACAAGGGGGCTGCAAAGGATAAAATTAACAGGGCGGGACTTCCCACCGTCAGGTTTTTCGTCATGATATTAGACTAGGGATACTATACCTTTGCACCGCTTAGTACAAGGGTCTTATGGCACCTCCAGCCGCTCTACTACTCGGTCTGCGAGTTTGATTCCCACGGTTTTAAGGCCCTTCACCGGGTAGTCCTGGGCCTTGAACGCGCCTTTTTGGGTCCGGGTCCGGGGCTGGGGGGCGTAATAGGCGGTGAAAGCGAACTGGGGCCGGGTATCCAGGTGGAGTACCGTGGCGCCGGACGGCACGAGGCTATACTCCTTGTTCATGATCCACCCCTCAATGATACAGCGCTTGATCCAGGGGGATCCGGTCTTTTCTTCCTTATAAATAAGGGTGAATACCAGGGAGGAAAGAACCTCCTTGTCCGCCAGACCAATCCACCAGGCCCCGGGCCCGATGAAGGTCTTCTCCGGAAGCTCAGAGAACACCCTATAGGTCCCGTTGTGCCGGAGCACGAGGATCCGGTCAAAGGGCGAGAGGGTGGCCACCGTATCCCCACTTACGCCGGTCCCCAGATACCCCGCCTCTGGGTCGTACTTGAGGAGTAGGTCTTTCTTCACCACTTCCTTTACCGCTACCTTGGCGAAGCTCTGCACACAAGTCTTGCGCTGCCCCCGGCCCAGTTCCTCGTTGGCCCGGACCTTAGCCATAATGCTTTCAAGAAAATCCACCGCGTAGGGGATGATTTTCTTTAGGTGCTGGTTGATTTCCTTGATCCGGGCGGTGATGGCCAGGAGTTCTCCCTAGACCTTGTCCGGATCGAACACAGAAAACCGCCGGCGAGCACAGTTGAGCAGATG
>JAITJK010000206.1 GCA_031278935.1 Spirochaetaceae bacterium
CTTGGTAAACCGTCCGCAATAGGCTACTATAAGCTTATGCGTATTGTATGTCTTGACCTTGAAGGGGTTCTCATCCCGGAAATCTGGATCGCCTTTTCCGAGGCCACGGGAATCACCGCCTTACAGCGGACCACCCGGGACGAACCGGATTATGATGCCTTAATGCGCTTCCGCTTGGAGATCCTGCGCAAAGAAGGCTTGAAACTCCCGGATATTACCCGGGTCATCAGTTGTATGGAGCCTTTGGAGGGCGCCGTGCCCTTTATCCGAGCCTTGCGGGAGCAGACCGGCCTCATCATCCTGTCCGACACCTATGAAGAATTTGCCCGTCCCCTCATGGCGAAATTGGCCTATCCCACCCTGTTCTGTAACCGGCTGGAAGTTGCCCCGGATGGCTCCATCACGGGCTACCGGCTGCGCCAAAAGGACGGCAAACGAAAAGCCGTGGAAGCCCTGCAATCTCTCCACCTCGCGGTGTTTGCCGCAGGGGATTCCTTCAACGACCTTTCCATGATTCGCGCCGCCTGTGGAGGCTGCCTTTTCCGCGCGCCTGGGGCTATCCGGGAAGGGCAACCGGATCTTCCCGCCGTGGATACCTACGATGAACTCCTTGATCGGATCACCGCCTTTTTGCGCTCCTAGCGCCCAAGCCCGGTGAGCCGCCGGAGCACCCGGTCGTTGTGCCGCCAGTCATGGGCGGTCTTGACTCGGAGGTCCAGCTCCACCTTCCAATCCAGGATGCGGTTTAGGTCTTTCTGCGCGGCCAGGCGGATGGCCTTAATCAGAACTCCACCCTTGCCGACCACCATGCCTTTTTGGGATTCCCGTTCGGTGATGATGAAGGCCCGGACCCACAGCCGCGTTCCCGCGTCCCGCAGTTCCGCATCCGCCACTTCCACGTACAGGGCGTGGGGTATCTCCTCCCGTAAGCGGCTTATCGCCTTTTCCCGGATAATCTCCGCGATACGAAAGGGCAATTCCTGGTCCGTGTAGTATTCTTCGGGGTAAAAGGGCGTTCCCTCTCCGGCCATAGCAAGGAGACCGCTCACCAGCGCCGCGGTTCCCGTGCCCTTCAGGGCCGACACGGGGAAACACCGGGCCGGAACGAGCCCGGGGAGCCGCTGCTGGAGGAAGGCCAGGGAGCGCTCATAGTCGCCCTGGGGCAGGTCTATTTTATTCACCGCCGCGATGGTCCTTTCCACCAAGGGCGCAAGTCGCTGGGCAATGGCGGTTTCTTCCGGTCCCGGGGGCCGGGACGCGTCCAACCCGTAGAGGATGAGATCCGCTTCTTCTAGGCTTCGGTCTGACACTTCCATGAGTTTCTGGTTAAGTTTCCGGGTAGATTCATGTCGGCCCGGGGTATCGACGAACACCAGCTGCCCCTCCGCGCGGTGGAGGATCCCCCGGATGGCGTTCCGGGTGGTCTGGGGTACGGCGCTTACAATGGCCACCTTGGCGCCGCAAAGGTGGTTTACCAGGGTAGACTTCCCCACCGAAGGCCGACCCACCACCGCCACAAAAGCGGCTTTCTTTATACTATCCATGAATCCGAGTATACCGCCACCGGCGATGGAAGCCTATAGAGGGGCCGCGTCATACGCACTAGAGACGCGCCTCGCTTCCTAACTACACGGCCAGTTAGGGGCTGGGCCTCAAGGGCAGGTGGCGGGATGCTTGAAACAGGTTACGAGATGATCGTTCACCATGCCCACGGCCTGCATATAAGCGTAGATGATAGTCGGCCCCACAAAGGAAAAGCCCCGTCCCTTGAGTTCCTGGGAAATTCGGGCTGACAACTCTGTCTGGGCCGGCACTTCTGTCTGGGTGCGGTAGTAATGAATGATGGGCTCCCCATCAACCCAGTTCCATAGCCAGGAGGAAAAAGACACCGGCCCTTCCATCAAGGTCACGTAGGCCCGGGCGTTCCCAATAGCCGAGACGATTTTCCGCCGATTGCGGATGATCAAAGGATTCCCCATAAGGCGCTGGATCTCTTTCTCTCCATACCGGGCAATTGTTTCTGCCCGCATCCCGTCAAAAGCCCTGCGATAGGCCTCCCGGCGCTTCAGGATGGTAAGCCAGGAAAGCCCTGCCTGGGCGCCGTCCAAAATCAGCGCCTCAAAAAGCCGCTGATTGTCCCGCAGGGGCTCCCCCCACTCCCGGTCGTGGTAGTCCATGTAGATCCCCGATTCCCCGCACCAAGGGCAACGACCTAGCGTTGCCGCCTGAGATTCTTCACCCTTCTTCATGGGTCCTCTCTTCCGGGGCCTGCTTCGTCCGGGCCAAGACCATAAGCAGGGCTATATCCCCCTGACGTACCCCGGGAATCCGGGCGGCCTGGCCGACGGTAAGGGGCCGCACCAGGGAGAGCTTCTCCTGGGATTCCGCAGAAAGCCCAGTAATAGCCCGGTAATCTATACGGGCATCCAACTTAATAGCTTCCATTTTAGCGTTCCGGGCCACGGAACGCGCTTCCTTTTCCAAATACCCCGCGTATTTTATATCTAGCCTGACGCGTTCAAGCCATTGTGCCGGATAGGCCGCTAGTTCTGGGGCAAAGGGAAGCAGTTCCTCCAAGCCCACAGCATTGTCCGTCAAAGCGCGCTCAAGGGTATCCCCCCCATGAGGCCGAAGGCTCAAGGCCGCACCGGAACGCTGTTGCTCCCCCTGGCCTGGTACGGTGCGGCTCCGCAAGAGTTCCCGAATCGCATCGAGGGCCTGGGTTTTTCGCAGAAACCGTTCCCAGCACCGGTCTCCCATAAGGCCCAGCTCCCTGGCCTGAGGAGAAAGCCGGGCGTCCGCAGTGTCATGGCGTAACACCAGGCGGTACTCCGCCCGGCTCGTGAACATTCGGTAGGGCTCATCGGTCCCCAAGGTGGTAAGGTCGTCGATCAAGACCCCGATATAGGCCTCAGAACGGCCTAACACCAAAGGCGCCTCCCCCTTGAGCTGCAGAGCCCCATTGATCCCCGCCATGATTCCCTGGGCCGCAGCCTCTTCATAGCCGGAACTCCCGTTGGTCTGGCCCGCCACAAATAGGCCCGAAAGGCGCTTGGATTCCAGGGAGGGGAAGAGGTCCAGAGGGTTGAGGTAATCGTATTCCACCGCGTAGGCGGGCCGCACGATCCTCGCCTCTTCAAGGCCGGGAATGCTGTGGATGAAATCCCGTTGTACCTCCTCGGGCAGGGAACTGGACGCACCGTTCAGGTACATTTCCTGGGTTGTAAGCCCCTCGGGTTCAATGAAAAGGTGGTGCCGGTCCCGCTCCGGGAACCGCATCACCTTGTCCTCAATGGAAGGGCAATACCGGGGGCCGACTCCCTGAATTTTCCCGCCGTACAGGGGGGAACGGTGGATGTTTTCCCGGATAATCCTATGGGTTTCGGCGGTGGTATAGGTGATCCAGCAGGGAACCGAAGGCCGGTCAATTCTAAGGTCGGGGTCTACGTCAAAGGAAAAGGGCGCGGCCTCCTCGCCCTCCTGCCGTTCCAGGCGACTATAGTCGATGCTGTTCCCGGCAATGCGGGCGGGGGTGCCGGTTTTAAGGCGGCCTAAGGGGAAACCCCGGCGGCGTAAATTGCGCCCTAAGCCTTGCGCGGCCTCCTCACCTAGGCGGCCCTGGGGCGCGTCGAAGGGACCGATGAAGATTCTCCCTTCCATAAAAGTCCCGGTGGTGAGGATCACCACCGGCGCGCCGATGCAATGCCCCCGCTGGGTGATAACCCCCTGCACCCGGTCCTGGGCCGCAGCCAGATCCACCACCGTATCCATAAGGATCGAAAGGCGGCTCTGGGTTTCCAGGGCGCGGCGAGCCGCAGCTTGGTAGGACCACTTATCCGCCTGGGCCCGGGGGGCTTGGACCGCAGGGCCCCGGGAACGGTTGAGGATCCGGTACTGGATGCAGCTTGAGTCAATGAGTTTCCCCATTTCCCCGCCCAAAGCGTCCACTTCCCGCACCAGGTTGCCCTTGGAAAGCCCGCCCACAGCGGGATTGCAGGAAAGGGTGCCGATACGGTCGGGGTTTTGGGTGATAAGCAGGGCGGTGCATCCCAAGCGGGTAAAAGCCAAGGCCGCTTCAATCCCCGCGTGTCCCCCGCCGATGATAATGCCATCGTAATCCATAGTCAAAGTCGGGGCTTAACGGGAAATAAGCTCCTTAAACTCCTTCTCGTCCAAGGATTCCTTTTCCAAAAGTAGCTCCGCTACGGTGTGCAGCAATGCCTCGCGCTGGGCCAGCGTTTCCCTGACCTGGGCGTATCGGGTCTCCAGGATCCGGGCGATTTCGTCGTCAATATATTCCTGGGTTGCCTCGGAATACTCTCGGTGCAGCACTGGTTCCGGGGCCTGATGGCTCCCCAAGAGGGATGCTCCCCGACGGGTGAGGGCTCCGTTCCTGAACCGGCTGCTCATGCCGTAATCGGTGATCATCTGCCGGGCAATATCCGTAGCCCGCGTGAGATCGTTGGCCGCCCCAGTGGAAATCTTGCCGAAGATCAGTTCCTCCGCAGCCCGGCCTCCCAAAAGCACGTCGATTTTCCCCAAGAGCTCTCCTTCAGTCATCAGGTAGCGGTCTTCGGCGATTTGCATGGTATAGCCCAGGGCGCCGATACCCCGGGGCACGATGGAGATTTTTTGCACCGGGTCCGCCCCCGGGGTAAAGGCCGCCATCAAGGCATGGCCGGTCTCGTGGAAGGCCACGATCCGCCGCTCCTCTGGGGAAATGATGCGGTTCTTTTTTTGTAGCCCCGCTAGGGTTTTCTCAATGGCTTCTTCGAAGTCCTTCTGTACCACCTGGGTTCTCCCACCCCGGACCGCGAGGAGGGCCGCTTCATTGACAATGTTCGCTAGATCCGCACCGACAAACCCTGACGTGAGCCGAGCAATGGCCGCAAGGTCCACCTGAGGACTGAGGCGCACGGCCTTAGAATGGATCCGCAGGATCGCTTCCCGGCCCGGCAGGTCGGGCCGGTCTACCAAGACCTGCCGGTCAAAGCGGCCGGGCCGAAGCAGCGCGGGGTCTAACACGTCAGGCCGGTTAGTAGCGGCCAAGATGATGAGGCCGCTCGTGGCGTCAAAGCCGTCCATTTCCACCAAAAGCTGGTTCAAAGTCTGTTCCCGTTCGTCATTACCCCCGGCAATATTGTTGAGCCGGCTCTTGCCAATGGCGTCCAGTTCGTCGATGAAGATGATACACGGCGCTTTATCCCGGGCTTGCTTGAAGAGGTCCCGCACCCGGGCCGCGCCCACCCCTACAAACATCTCCACAAAGTCCGCGCCACTCATGCGGAAAAAGGCCACCCCGGCCTCACCGGCCACGGCCCGGGCCAAAAGCGTCTTCCCGGTCCCCGGCGGCCCGACAAGGAGTACGCCCTTGGGGATTTTGCCCCCAATATCCGTGTACTTTTGGGGAGTTTTGAGGAAATCCACCACCTCCACCAGCTCTTCCTTAGCCTCGTCCACCCCGGCAACATCGGAAAAACGGGTGATAATATCTCCTTCCGCTACGATCACCGCCCGGTTCTGCCCCACAGAGAGGACATTCCCCCCCATATTGCCCAGGCGTTTCATCAGGAAGCGCCAAATAAAGAAGAAAAAGGCAATGGGCAGGATCCAGCTGAAGATAATGTTCAGAATGGCGCTGCCCTCCCGGGACACCGCGTAATAGGCCACTTGCTTTTCATCCATCAGGCGGATGAGATCCGGGTCGTTCAAGGGCACTGTGCGGTACACCGGCTCGGTCCCGCTCGTCCCGTTCCGTTTCAAGGATGGAGCGGCGGGTACAGCGGGAACAGCGGAACCATCCTTTTTTGTCGTGGTATAGCCGGTAAAATAGGCGTCCGTGAGTTCCACCCGTTTAATCTCTCCGGAAAGAATCTTGGCCTTAAACTCGGAAAAATCAATGGTGGGGTTCACCCGTTTCATAAACACGTAGTTAAAGAGGCTCATCCCCACGGCGAGGATCAGAATGTAAATGATGGAAAATTTCCAACCCCGAAAGGGTTTCGGATTGGGGAGCGGGGGGCCGCCGAAGGGAAATTTGAAACCCCTATGCTTGTTGTTTTTGCGCTCACCCATCCATCACTCCTTATTATGAGGCATCTTGTTTCAAGACCTCTGGGGAAAAGGCATCATGGTTGATACTAATATCCAGCTTTTGGTAGGGGATTTCGATATCCTCTTCTTCAAAGCGCTGTTTTACGGCCATGAGTATGCTATTGCGTATGTTCCAATAGTTCGTTTTCTCAAACCACACCCCAAAAAGCACGATCACTCCGGTGCGGTCGAATTTATCGATCCCGAACAGGGGCGCCGGGTTGTCCAGGCAGTAGAGGTTCTTCGCTGCCACGTCCAGTAGCACCTCTCGCACGCGTTCCAGGTCTTCCGCGTAGGGAATGGTGAGGCTCAAATCCATCCGCCGGATGGGAAACCGCGTAATAGTGATGAGGTTGCTTTTGATGATGGTCTCATTGGGGATCCGGACGTACAGGTTATCGTAGGTACGAATCTTCACGGAAAGCAGGTCGATGGACATGACGATGCCGGTAATGGTATTCACCGTGATGGCGTCCCCCACTTGGAAGGGGTGTTCCGAGAGGATGAACAAGCCGGAAATGAGACTGGACATAGAGGTCTGGGCGGCAAAGCCGAAGACAATGCCCGCCACCCCCGCAGCTCCCAGGATGGCAGAGGTATCAATGCCCATGGTTTTAAAGACGAAGAGCACGGCCATAACGAGGCCGGTATAGCGGATACCCTTCTTAACAATGAATATCCGCTCTTTGCTGAATCTGCCTTTGAGGAGTTTGCCCAAAATAAACTGGATCAGGTTAAAGACCAGGATGATAGCCAGCACCATGACCAGGGTCTGCATGATCCGTACCATGAGGTCTAAGGGTCTGGTTTCCTCGGAAAACTGGGTTACCGCTTCGGAAAGAATGGTGGTATCCATAATAGTACTCCTAGAGACTGGTGATGTTCTTTATGAAATCCGCCCCTTGGCGGATGAGGATGTCTCCCATGCCGCTATGGACCGGCCCTCGGATCTTCCGGTAGGATTCCGGTATATCCGGGAGCAGGTTCATCTCGATATTCCCCCCAACGGTACAGTCCATCACTACCGTATCGGTCCATACCAAGCCTTCATAATTATATATACTCAAGGGTTCAGTATAAATAGCCAGGCGATCCAATTCAAGCGGCGTTTTGGAATGGTTATGGATCCGCAAGGGGCAGCGAATGAGGGAGGGAGGGGCTTTTAGGGCCTCCGCGTCCTCCCAAACCAGGCACGACGCGGGTAGGGACGCGCAGAGCATCCCCTGAGCGGTATCATCTCCAAACCAGGCTTCCGCACAGGTGAAGGGCGTGAAAGTCCCGATGCGCTGGCCTTCGGGGGTCTCGAAAACCAAGACAGGCGGAAAAAGCACGGTTAGACGCACTTCCCCGGCGGGAACCAGAGACAGCTTTTCCGTAAGGGGAACCAGGTAGGGTTTTTCGTTCAGTACCGGGTACACGACCAGGGCGTTTCCCGGGTCTATCATCACTGAACGAGGCAGGTCTCCCGGGGACTCCACCTCAAGAGGTCCCGCGAAACCACCGGTCATCTCCGTAAAAGGCAGGGCTTGAAACGCCATATACCAGCGTTCTCCTTTTTTTTGTATGTATCCCCGGGCGCCGTTGGTGTTCCAGCAGTACCACTGGCCTTCTTGGGGTTCAAAGGCGGCGCCAAAAAAGTTCTCCATGAACATCCTCCCATAAAAATCGTCCTCTAGAATATACTTCTATCCTCTCAAAAAAACCACCCGCCGCCCGCCAGCGGGATTTAATGCCCCCGGCTGGCCGTTTGGTTAGGAAGCGGGATGCCTCTCGCTTCTTGTGTTTGGTGATTTGGAACTAAGGGATATCCCCTACGCAACCCCCAATACGACTCAAGGGTAGGTCGGATCAAGCAGCCCGAATAAGGGCTTGCGTAGCAAGACCAGGGCTGGCAAATGTGGGTGGAGAGGAACGGGGGAGCGGTTTTGCTTTTTTCAATGTTTTTTATATTCTTTCAGATGACATTGCCAATATTCGCGCCGTCTGTACCTCCAATACTTTTAACCTTAATCTATTTCCTTCTTCATCTATACTTCCGGTAATTACAACCCCGGCTCCAAGAATATGCCCTATCGATATTATTGAATTATCATCCACTTCCCCGGTCATTTGGAAATTTTGTTCATTCCTGATTATATCCAAACTCACTCGATCAACCACATCATATTTTCCAGAATTAACAAATAATACGGTTAATTCTTCAATTATATATTCACTGGTTTTTATATCTTCAGATGATACATTTATAATGGCTACTATTGAATTCTCTGGTATATTTTTTGAAATTGTGTTAGATGATTTTGCTAGTATGTCATCAATGTCAAAATTATTTGCAAACATTCCACCGCTGTTTATTGTAGCATTCTCCTGTACCATCTTTATACCCGCATATCTATTACGTTCAGTGAGCACAACTTCAACGGAAAAATGATACACATTATTATTTATGGTAAAATATATTATTTCAGAATTTTTATCATCATCACCGTCATAATTTGCATAAATACTGTGAACACCCGCTGAAATATTATATGATAGTATTTCCCCATTATCCAATCTGCCCATTCTTTTCCCGTCAATATATATTCTGACCGATTCGCCTCCTCTGTTATCTATCCTTTTTACAAAAACAGAGGGATTCTCTATAGTATTATCCATTCTATCAACCGTTTTACAGGTAATAAACGAGAAAACGAACACCATGCTTATATAGAACAGATACATTTTTTTCATAAAAATCTCCTTCTTCATAGAATCGTTATTTTTATAGTCAGCTTATAAGATTTATTATTTTTTGTCAAGTATTTTCACGGAAAATTGTTAAGCGAAATTGCGCATAACTGCATGGGACGAAGGCGAACGGTACGAAATCATAGACGACGAAAGCTTTACGCGGGCGGCTCCTTCCCGCGTTCATTAGGAAATCAGCATGGCCTTGTAGCTATGCTCTATAAACTATTTGTATCATGAGCCGTCTTTTTTTACCCCCCCCCCCCCCCCCCCCCCCAGAAAAAAATTCAGATTCTAAATGTAAAGCTACTATATAGGAACGGACGTGCGACTAGACCCTTAACCACACGACTTCCCACTATGACCCCAGGGCAGGTGATGTAAGCGGTACAGTCCGGCGTAACGGCCGCCCCGGGCAATCAAGTCCTCGTGGGTTCCCTCTTCGGCTAAACGGCCCCCGGAAAGGACCAATATCCGGTCAGCGTGGCGTATGGTGGAAAGCCGGTGGGCAATCACCAGGGCCGTACGCCCGGCAAGAACCTGCTGCATCCCCAGTTGGATAAGCCGCTCGGTCTCAGTATCCACCGAACTGGTGGCCTCGTCCAGGATGACAATGGCCGGATCGTGGGCAATAACCCGGGCAAAGCTGATGAGCTGCCGCTGGCCGGAAGAAATATTCGTGGCCCCTTCGGAAAGCATAGTCTCATACCCCTGGTGTAAACGGGTAATAAAGTCATGGGCATGGACCGCCTGGGCAGCTGCTACAATACGCTCCCGAGAGAGGGGGAGCCCCAGGCTGATATTCTCCGCCACCGTACCGGAAAAGAGGAATACCTCCTGTAACACCGGCAGCACCGAAGCGCGTAGGGTCTCAAGAGATATCTCCGGCAGGGGAATCCCATCCAGGCGGATACACCCCCCGTCAATATCCCAAAGCCGGGTAAGCACATTGATGATGGTGGTCTTGCCCGCCCCGGTATAGCCCACAATGGCGGCCATCTCCCCGGGCTTTACGGTGAAGGAAAGACCCCGCAACACTTCCTCTCCACGCTTATAGGCAAAATGCACATCCTCAAAGCGTATCTCCCCTCGGATTGTACCCGCAGTCAGGGCTTTGCCTTCGTTAGGAATCCCTTCATCTGTATCCAAGAGCTTGAAAACTCGCTCTCCTCCGGCCATGGCGGACTGTAAGAGAGTGTATTTTTCCGCAATATCCATCACCGGCGCGTAAAACATCCCCACTAGGTTAATAAAGGCGATGAGGACCCCCAGGGAAAGGGAGAGATGCAAGGCGAGATTGCTTCCTACCCCAATGATCACCGCCACGGTAAAAATCGAAAACCATTCCACCAGGGGCCTAAAGGTGGCAAACACGTACATCTCCCCCAGGTTTGCTTGCAGGAGTTCATGGTTACGCCGGTGTAATTCCCGCCTGCTTTTACCCTCCCCCTGGAAGAGCTGTACCACCTGCACCCCCGCAAGGCGCTCGGATAGGTAGGCGTTGACCTGGGAAGAGGCGGTCCGCTGCCGCCTGAAAGCGTCCCGGGCCTTCAGGCGGCTCATGGCCGTAAGGATCATCACCGGCGGCAGGGTCGCCAGAGTTACCCAGGCCAAGATCGGGGAGAGCAAAAACAGCGTCCCCAGCACTCCCAGCATACTACAGAGGTCTTTAAGAAAGGCCACCAGCACCGAAGTAAAAAATTCGTTGATAGTTTCCACATCCCCGGTAAGTCGGGTTACCAGCCTGCCCACCGGATGCCGAGAAAGAAAAGCCGTGGATTGAGAAGCGGTTTTACGAAACAGGGCGAGCCTGAGGTCCTTCATCACCCGCTGGCCGATGAGGGTGGCGGTCCAGGTTTGGATAAAGGTAAACACCAAGACCACGCAGAGAATCCCCAGCAGGACCGCCGTAGCGCGGATGATATACCCCACGTCCCTCCGCCGCAGCGCCGCCCGGTCGGCGGCCTCAAGGGAGGAGAGGTCCTCGCTTCGCAAGGCCCCAACCTCCGCGCCGATAATGAACAGGTCCTCATGAGCGGCCATCACCACGGAAGCCGGGTCTCCGGGGATATAGGAAAAAGCGTACCATTCCCCTTCGGCGATAATGCCCTGTTCCCGCAAGCGCTCCTCCTCCCGCCCCATGAGGCTGCGGTCCTTTCCCCGGGGCACAAAGCACTGGGCGCCTATCCGAAGGCTCCGGGGATCCGCCTCGGCCCGCGCTAAGGCCGTTCGGGTATGCGGTGGGAGAGCTTCGGCGGCTTCAGCGACCCTATCGAGGCGCACCACAAAGAACCGGACAAGAATCGCCTCGTCAATGACCCGCTGCTGGATCACCGGGATGGCCAGTTCCCCTAGCGTGGAGAGCCCCAGGGCAAGAACCGTACCCAAGGCAAGCAGCCGGTAGGGCTTAACATAGGAAAGGATCCGGGCCACAATATGCTGGTCATAGCCTTTTACCACGTCTTCGGTTTCAAAGTAGTCAGACACCACGGCCCTCCGAAACTCCCTCCCCCAACTGCTGGAGCGCCGCCATACGGGCATAAAAACCGCCCGCTGCCATAAGCTCCGAAGGACTTCCCGCTTCGGCAACCCGGCCCTCCTCCAATACCAGCAGGTAATCCGCATGACTCACGGTGGAAACCCGGTGGGTTACGACAATCGTAGTCTTCCCCGCCCGATCCGTACGTAGACCCCGGAGGACGCGCTGTTCCGTTTCTGCATCCACCGCAGACAAAGCGTCGTCCAAGATAAGGAATTCCCCTTCTCCTATGAGGGCCCTGGCAATGGCGGTCCGCTGTTTCTGACCCCCTGAAAGGGTAAGCCCCCGCTCGCCTATGAGGGTGTCCGCGCCCAGGGCAAAGGTCTTAAGGTCCGTGTCTAAGGCCGCAATCGCCACGGCCCGGGTGAGCCGCCCGTCCTCCTCGTCCCCCGTCTCTGCCGGACTTTCATCCGCTTGCAGGCGATAGAGGATATTGTTCCTGATGGAATCCGAAAAGAGATAGCTATCCTGGGGCGTTACGGAGAAACAATCGCGCAAGGTATCTAAATCCCAATCCCGCACATCCAGACCCTTAATCAGCACCGTACCCGCCGGAGGCTCGATCATCCGGGTAATAGCTTTGATGAGGGTGGACTTACCCGAACCAGTACGCCCTAGGATCCCCACCCAGGCCCCTTGCTTGATGGTAAGACTCACGTCCTTAAGCACTTCCGGACCTTCAGGATAGGCGAAGGATAAACGCCGAATGACCACCGCCTCTGCAGGCTCAACGGGAGGCTCGGCGGGCGTAGGAGGAGAGGTAATACTCGGCGAAGTTTGAAGGATTTCATTCACCCGTCTAAGGCTCACCGCACCCCGTTGGATCATATTCACCGTAAACCCCGCGCCCATAAGGGGCCAGATAAGCATTTGCAGATACCGGAACAAGGCCAAGAGGTCTCCCGGACTCATAAGCCCTTGCACCACCCGGATCCCCCCAACCAAAAGGACGAGCACGATGGTAAGCCCCGATAGAAACCCAATGAGCGGGAAAAAGGCCCCGTAGAGCTTCACCAGAGCCATATTCGCTTCCCGGTACTCGTCGTTGGTAGCGGCGAATTTCTTGATGAACCACCCTTCTTTCACAAAGGCCTGGACCACCCGGATCCCCGCAAAAGTTTCCTGCACGGTATCACTCATGGCGGCATAGGTTTCCTGGGCCTTCTTAAACCGATTCCCCAAAGCGCCGCCGAAAAAGAGAATGCTCGCGGTAATAAAGGGCAAGGGCAGGACCGCGAAGGCCGCAGTTCGCGGGTCCTGAACAAAGATGATTACCAGAATCGAAGCCGCCATAATGGTACCATCCACCAGGGCCACCAAGCCTAAGCCTATGGACATACGTACCGCGTTGAGGTCGTGAGTAGCCCGGGCCATGAGATCCCCGATTTTATGCTGCTGGTAAAAATCATAAGACAGGGTAAGCAGGTGCCTAAACAAAGCTTCCCGGAGTTCCGTTTCAATCCGCCGGGAAGAGCCGTGGATAAAATACCGCCACAGGAACCGACCCCCTGCGATAAAGGCCATCACTCCCACCATCCCGGCGCAGAGAACGCTAATTTCCCGCCCGGTAAAACTGCCTGAGGCGATCAAGTCCACAGCCCGGCGCATAAACTGGGGAATAAGCACCTGGGCACCATCCACGATGATGAGGCATCCGAACCCGACGATATACGACCCGCGATACCGGGCAAGATAGGGCGCGAGGGTTTTAAATTCCCCCAGGGACACCTTAAAGGAAGGTGGTTTTTTCAAGACAATTCCTGGTCTTCTTCCTCTTTCCGCCGTATGTCCGCTTCCAGTTTCGCGGACCAGGAATCGATCTTCTTTTTCAACATCTCCGCATCAGGACTTTCTCCCAAAAGGATATGCAGCCGCCGCAAGGCGACCAGATAGCTTAAGCCAGTGCGAAAATCATCCACTGAATTGGTAGACAACTCGTACCGTTCCCGGTATCGCTCGGACGCCTGCATGAGTAACTGCTTGATAAGCTGTAAATGATAGAAAGTAGCTTCATAGTGGGGAGACCGTGGGTCGTTATTGGCGGTCATGTTTCTCATATCAAAAATATTCTTCGTTACCGTGGCAAAGCGCCCCTCAATATCCACGAAAGACCACTTCCATTTGCTGTTGTCCCCATAAAAATTTTTCAGCATCCGAATGGTCAAGCCTAATTTCCGAATCACCAGATACCGCCGTTCCGGGCTCACGGGCTCCAAGAGGGCTAATTTTTCCTCATAATCGGTATACAGGGCGTCCGCGTAGCGGCTTACCATATCTTCTAAGGAGGCAATACTCTCGCCGATAACTTTTCGCGCCTCATCCAGGGCCCCCTGATTATCTTTTTTTACCATAGATCGGGCCAGACCGGTAAGAATCATATAGTAGGAGGCCAGATTAAGCCTGAGTTCCACTAGATCAAACTGTTTCACGGGGTCAGGATTTTCGGTTAATGCATCGGTTAAGGTGGTTTTTACCTTGAGGATATTATTGATCACCTGCTTATATTCGTTAATTTCGCTTAGGTGCTGCTTTTCACCAGTTGCTTCAGTCTCTTTCGCCATCCCTTACTCCATTTCGATATTTTACCAATAAGGCGTCCGCATGAGCAAGCGCTACCGGACCCGCATCTCCCGCAAGCATCCGGGCGATTTCCTTCCGCCGCTCCTCCCCTCCCAATGCCGCCACCCGGGTTACAGTCCGACCCGCCTGGTGCCCCTTTTCAACTCTGAGATGATTATAGGCTCGAACCGCGATGCTGGCAAGATGGGTAACACAGAGGATTTGTTTATACCGTCCTACCCGTGCCAAGTATTCCCCCACTGCTAGAGCCACTTCCCCGCCGATGCCCGTGTCTATCTCGTCAAACACCAGGGTCTCCCGCGCGTCCGCATCGGAAAGCACGGTCTTGATGGCCAGCATGATCCGGGAAAGCTCGCCCCCAGAGGCGATACGGGAAAGTTCTTTCACCGGTTCCCCCGCATTAGGTGCAATACAAAACTCTACCTCATCCATGCCCCAGGGCCGGTACCGGGTATCTTCAACCTCTGCCGTTATAAGGGATACGGAAAACCGGGTCTTGGGCATCCCCAAGAGGCCGAGAATCGCCGTTATCTTGTCTTGTAGACCTTGGGCCGAGACGATCCGCTGTTCACTTAAACCCTTGGACCGAGAAGCAAGGTCCGTTTCGAGTCGCGCAATCGCCAAAACCAGGTCCCGCTCACCCGCTTCGGCATCGCTCAGGGCTTCCAGTTCCGCTTCCGCCTTGGCCCGATAGGCCTGTATAGCCGCTTCATCGCCACCATATTTTTTCCGAAGCCGGTATAATAGGGCAAGTCGCGCCTGTACCGCCTCAAGACGCTCAGGATCATAGCGCAAGGCATCCCGGTATTTCCGAAAAGCTTGCGCCATATCCTCGGTTTCGTAATACCAATCTTCCAGGCGCTGCCCCAGGGGTGCAAGGCTCCGGTCAATAAGCGCGGCGTTTTCCATGAACCCCCGCATCCGCCGGCTCAAGGAGAGGATCGAGCCCTCATCATCACAGAGAAGGCTCCCCAGGCTCTGGACCACGCCGGCTAACTTCTCAAAATCCCCAAGCCGCCGGGCCTCCTCCTCCAGGGCCGGTATTTCGCCGATCTGGGGGGCGGCTTGGGTGATCTCCTCAACGGCGTAGTGTAAAAGGTCTAGGCGCATGACCCGCTCCTGATTCCGGGTACTTACGTGGGCAAGATCTCTTTTCTTGGCTTCCCAAGTAAGAAATACCTGGTGAAAGGCCTCGCTTGCTTCCTCAAGACCGGCGAATCGGTCGAGATACTTGCGATGGGTTTCTTTTTTCAGCAGCGATTCGTGGGTATGCTGGCCGTGCAGGTCAAAGAGGAGGGCCATACATTCCGCCAAAGCGCCCCGGCTTACGGGGGTCTCTTGGATATAGATGGCCCCTCGGCCCGTGGTCTTCATGGTCCGCCTAACGATGAGCCGGCCCTCTTCAGGGCTGATGCCCTGGGCTGCTAACCACGCCCAAATCTCCCCTTGGGGCTTGGTCAGGGAAACCACCGCTGAAACTTCCGCTTCCTCGGCTCCGGCCCGAATGCTGGCGGGGTCCGCCTTGGCGCCCAATAAAAAACTCAAAGCCCCGACCAGAATAGATTTCCCCGCCCCGGTTTCACCGGTAAGCACATTAAAACCCGGTTCAAAGGTCAGAGAAAGGGTATCCATGAGGGCGAAGTTGCGGACCTTAAGGGCTTCAAGCATCAGACCCGCCTGACCAGGACAGTTTGGTCCGTAAGGCCTTATAAAAGGCTTTTCTATCCGAGGCAATAAGCTTGGCCTCATAGGGGGCCTGTTTAATATACACCCGATCCCCAGGCGCCAAAGGCTCGGTTACCTGTCCGTCCAAGGTGAGGAGCACCCCGCTGCGCTGTTCCCCTTCAATTTCCACAATAACCGCTTCCCGGGCGGGGACCACAATAGGTCGATTCGAGAGGGTAAAAGGGCATACAGGATTGATGATGATGGCCTCCATCTCTGGATCAAGGATCGGTCCCCCGGCGGAGACCGAATAGGCAGTAGAACCTGTGGGGGTGGCCACAATCAGCCCATCGGACCGATAGTTACCCAGGCGCATATATTCCCGGGGAAACTGGGTTTCCGCTTCTACCTTGAGGCGGATGATTTTCGCTATCCCTGAAGCGGAAATGACCGTATCATTCAAACAAGAACCCCGGGCGATGATTCCACCGGCCCGTTCCACCGTTACCTCCAGCATAAACCGCCGGGAAACGCCAACAGCTCCTGCAAGCCACCCGTTAAACACCTGGATCCATTCGTCAGGATGCACCGCAGCGATAAAGCCCAGGGTACCCAAATTGATCGGGAAAACCGGCGCCCCGTAAGGGGCCATGGACCGGGCGGCGTAGAGTACCGTTCCATCCCCGCCGAGACTAAAGGCCAGATCATACGGCCCCCCCACATCCGTATCGGGCTTCCCGGTAAAGGCGCAGTCCCGGCTTTCAATGCCCTTACGCCTGAGTTCTTCCCGTATCGCATCAGCCACCGGTCGGGCATTGTCTTTATGAAGATTGATAAACAACAGCGCCCTGGTTACCGTGGCCATGACTATCCTCCCTGTTTGGGGCCCTTAGCTTGCTTTTCAAGGCAGACTTGCAATGAGTTTCGCCACCTTTTCGGTTTCCGTGACTCCTAGCCGAGGATAGAGAGGAAAAAGAACTGTCCTCAGGGACAAGGAGTAACTTTCAGGACATAGGGCAGGCTCTACCAAGCCACTTCCCATGAGGGTTCCCTCAAAAGCATTGGCCACCGCGATGTCTTTCCGCTTGGCATAGGCCTTCACCTCTTTCATACCGGTTTCTAAGATCAAAGGAAAGGCATACTGATTATACCCCTCTTCGTCCCGGGGAATAAATCGTTTATGCCGGGTCCGCAATGCCGATTGGGTATAAATCTGGGCTATTCCCTTTCGTTTTGCCAAGTTCTTAGCCCCTTCCCGAAACTGCACCACCGCCATGGCAGCATTCATATCCGGAAGGCCATACTCCGGGGGTAACTCCCCTTTATTCCGTAGCACCGACGCGCTCCTGGATTGCACGCCGTAAAGCAGGGCCCCCCCGCCAGAGGTGAGCATATCCCGTTCTTCCAAGCCTAAGAGGATGAAGGCACTTACGCTAGAGGAAGATCCGGGCGTCCCGTAGCTCTGGGAACGATCTTCGATAAGCGGCAAGCCCATCTGGGCCAGGACATCCATATCCGGGACAAAGCCCAAGGTATTATGCGCCACTATAGCCTTGGGCGAAGCCTCCTCCCGCTTACAAGCCTGCTCCAGGGTTTCCCGGTCTATACAGGGGAAGGAGGGGCTTACATCGGCATACACGGGCTTCAGTCTCAAGTCTTCAAGCACCTGGACATAATACCGAGGGGATAAAGCGGACAGGACCACCCCCGCGCCGTCTTCAAGGTTCAATGATTTAAGGGCTAAAGCAAGGGCGAGTACGGGACTTCTCAGGGCGAGGCAGTGCTCAAAGCCCAGATGCTCCTTGGCGACTTGAATCAAGAGCCGGGACTGTTCTCCCGGTCCAATCTTATCCTCCACCATAGCCGTAAGCACCGCGTCCATTTCTTTGCGGCGAATCGTCGGAGAATAGACCTCAACTTTCATGAAAATCCTTGACCCTTGAGTCGCTTCAGGGCCTTAGTGGAGATTAGCAATCTTCTGAAGTTCCCTGGGATTAAACAGATCCCGGATTCCCAGGATGATAAGATACCCATGCTCCTGACGAACCACTCCTTGAATATATTCGGAGCCAATACCACTTACCATTTGAGGTGGAGGCTGTACCTCCTCTTTCTCTATGGTTACCACCCGGGAAACCTTGTCGATGATGACCCCCAACTTCATGCCGTCAATATCCAAGATAATAAAACCCGACAAGAGTTCATCATCTTCAGAAGCGGCCATTTTCTTTAAATGAAACCTTTTATGCAAATTGATAATCGGAATGATTTCACTGCGGAGATTAAAAATACCTTCTACATACATAGGCGCATTAGGAATAGCCCTAATATCCTGAACCCGAACTATTTCTTTAACATCCATTATATTAATGCCATATAACTCTTCACCCAACTGAAACGTGACGAGTTGATGTTGATCAGCCATATACTCTCCCTTTCTGACCTTATGTTCATAAAGCCAAAAAAACCTATAATCAATGTACTATACAAATGACCCTTTCTTCAAGAGGGGAAAACATGAAACGATGCCATTAAAAAAAGCCCCTTACAGGAGGAGGGGGCTATAACCAAGAAAGAAAAAAGCCTGGCAACGACCTACTTTCCCACCCCTTAGAGAGGCAGTAT
>JAITJK010000217.1 GCA_031278935.1 Spirochaetaceae bacterium
TTTACGGGCCAAGGGGTATTTGACTCGGGACTCGCGGATGGTGGAACGGAAGAAATACGGGCAAGCTGGGGCGCGTCGGCGCTTCCAATTCTCCAAGCGCTAGGCTTCACGAGAGCGCCGTAGGTTTTCTTTGCCTTGTTCATGGAATCATTAGGTTTCACCGGAGCGCATGAGTCAGGCCAAAATCATGAGCGCCGAACGAGGAACGTCGATGTTTCATGGATGCTTTCCATATTATAACCTCTAAAATCGTGCTCACCTTCAATAAAGTAGGGAAAAAACTAAAATTAAAGATAAAAAATATTTTTTGCTATATCCCTATAAGGCAAGGCTCCTCTTGGCAGGCCAGACGCGGTTTTGTATTATATCCGGGGGCCATTCAAAAGGAGGGGACAATGGGAGGCATGGTTATGGCGGTGTGCATCAGTTCGGTTCGGGGGGTGAAAAAGCAGGAAGTCCCCGGACGGATTCGTATTGTGGCGGGGTACGGCATAGAAGGAGATGCTCACGGCGGGAACTGGCACCGGCAGATAAGTCTTTTGTCCTATGAAAAAATAGTCGCCTTCAATTGCTGCGGCGCTGCGGTGGGGCCTGGGGATTTCGGGGAAAATATAGTGGTGTCCGGCCTGGACCTGAGGACCCTGCCGGTGGGGACCCGGCTGCGCTTGTCCAATACACTGCTGGAAGTAACTCAGATAGGCAAGGATTGTCATAACCACTGCACAATTTATCAGCGTGTGGGGGACTGTATCATGCCCCGGGAGGGTATTTTTGCCAAAGTTATTGAAGCAGGTACGGTAGCTAAAGGAGATTCCATTGAAGTCATTTAGGGCGGCGGTGATTACGCTTAGTGATTCGGGCTTTGCGGGGAAGCGGGTGGACGAGAGCGGCCCTTTGGTTCGGGACCTGCTCGTCCGCGCGGGCTATACGGTGGTCTTATATAAGCTCCTCCCGGATGAACAGGCGGAGTTGTCCGCGTGCTTACAGGCCCTCTGCGACCACGCCCAAGCGGACCTGGTACTCACGACCGGCGGCACAGGTTTTTCCCCCCGGGACACTACTCCCGAAGCCACGCTGGATATTGCGGAACGGGTAGTTCCGGGGATTTCTGAAGTCATGCGGGCCTATAGTCTGCAAAAAACCGACCGGGCCATGTTAAGCCGGAGTGTAGCGGTGATTCGCAAGCAAACCCTCATCATCAATCTCCCCGGTAGCCCCCGGGCGGCCCAGGAAAATCTGGAATGTATCCTCCCCGCCCTAGAACACGGCCTCGCCATTTTATCCGGTGCCATTTGTCATGGAGGCGTATAGAGGGCTGTGTGGTAAGCCATACAGACATTCCTCCATCTTTGTAGGGCTTTCTCTGCTCTATGGCGCCCTTGGTTATGGCAAGCAAAGTATGCTTGCTTCTGATTAGGAAGCCCAGGTCTGACCCCCGCTGGTAAGTGGCACGTCCGGTGGCTTTAAACCCTCTTGGGAGGCCCGCCGGTGGATAGTATATTATAAGGTATGAAAGCAATGCCTGTAGGGGAACTTAAAACCCATTTTTCAGAGGTTCTTGAAACCGTCAAGCAGGGAAACAAGATTGGTATCTTGTACGGCAGGGCAAAGCGGCCGGTGGCTATGATCGTGCCCTATGTTGAGGAAAAGGTTGTGCACCGTAAAATCGGTATTTTAGACGGAGAGATCTCCATCGTTTTTAGGGATGGACGTGACGGAGAGCCGGAGGAAGGCCTGATATGACCTGCGTATTAGATAGTCGCGCCTTATTATGGTCCATTGGGAATAGCCGCGCCCTGTCTCAGAGGGCCTCGGACGTAATAAAAGACAGCGATAATGACATACTCATCAGCGCCGTGTCCTTATGGGAAATAGCCGTGAAAGTAAGCCAAGGAACCGTGCTCATTGGCTCATTGGCGGTGCAAGATATACCCTATTATTGTAAGGAACTGGGGTTTACCTTGATTCCCTTAGACCCCATAGACGCCATAGCCGGCGCCGAGCTGCCCCGGAAGGCCGGACACGAGGAGTCTTTTGAACGAATGCTGGTGTATCAATGTATACGCCACGCGTATACCCTAGTAAGCCCCCTTAAGGCCTTGAGCCTTTATAAAGACGCGGGCTTAAAATACCTCTGGTGATCCCTTTTGCCGGGGTAGTAGGTGATGTGCCAGAGAAACAGGCCTTGGGGCGCTAGGGTGGGGCCGGCGCGACTGCGGTCTCCGGAATGGATGATGGCCTTAAAATCCTCTGCTGGAAGGCCCTGTTCCTCGTAGTAGAGCAGCGTTCCCAGAACTGAACGGATCATCTTCCATAAAAAGGCATTCGCGGTGATTTCAAAGACCAGCATATCTCCCTGGATAAAAAAACAGGCCCCGAAGAGATAGCGACTGCGGGAAAGGCTGGGGTCTCGGGCATGGGTAAAGACCGAACAGTCCAGTTCTCCCCGGAAGAGCCGGGCATAGCTGTTCAGTCGCTCAAGCTGGGGATGACGCCAGAGCTGGCAGGCATAACGCAGTTCCTGGGGAAGGGCCGGCCGGCCGCAGATCAGGAAGTACCGGTAAGTCCGGGAGCGGGCGTCGAACCGGGCGTGAAAATCAAACCGCGCTTCCTCGGCAGCGAGCAGACGGATATCCCGGGGCAGGAGCCGGTTAAGGGCCGGAACAAAGCGTTCCACCGGGATCGAGCGCAGGGGCGTATGGAAATGCACCACTTGCCCTGCCGCGTGGACCCCTGCGTCGGTCCTGCCGGAACCGATGCAGGGAACAGGGCGCTTATGCAGGCCTTCCAGCGCGGATTCCAGGGTCCCCTGGACGGTGCGCCTCCCGGCCTGACGCTGCCAGCCGGAGAAATCCGTACCGTCATAGGCCACCAGGATCCGGATATTTCGGCTTCCCTCCGGAGGCCACACTTCAGGGATCCCGGTCTTCATTCATCGATCTCGTTGAGTTCTTTGCTAATCGCGTCGTAGACGTTCCGGGCATGCTCGAGCAGAGGCCCTGGTTTTGCCTTAGAAGATTTCCCTAAGCCGAAGATCCGGGCGATGATCCGCTTGGCCTCTCCAAGATAGGTCCGCCGCTGGGCGGAATCTTCCCGGGGGCCGAACTTAAAGTTTAAGATCGCCGAAAGGTACAGCATCCCCTCATAGGCGTAGTTTTTATCCGTATCAGGGCCGAAGTTTTTAATCCCCTCAAAGGTTTCCGAGCCGTTTTGTTCCCGATTCAAGGCCTCGGCATAGAAAAACCGAGCTTTTTTCTTGAAAAGCAGGGCCAGCCAATCGTAATGTTCGCCGGGCTTCTTCTCATGCAGCTCGTCGCAAAGCCATCCGGTCCGCAGACTGGCGATTCCCTGCTTGATGGTGGGAGAAACTTCCTTAGAGAAATAATCGTACCCCAGGATGACCAGATACAGCGAAGCCGCGCCGGACACTAAGGTCCGGTTTTCATGGAAATCCACCTCCGGGAAGATCCGGTTTGTCTGGGCCCTGCGTTGTTCCCTATCCCGCAGGACTATGTCCCGAGCAAAGGCTGGAAGCTGGAAAAAATCCTTATCCATTGAGGCGAACCAGCATTCAGGGCACACCGTAGCCTGATAGATCAAGGGATACACGCAACCGTAGCGCGCCGAAGGCTCATAAAGCCGGTGCAGCTCATCCGTAATGGTTCCCGCAATGAGCCGTCCACTGCCGGAAAGGAGTTCTTCCCGGCGAAACGAGGCCTTGCATACGGGGCAGATCAATTCCTCTTTGGATATGTAGGATACTTTTGGTTCTTCATCCATAATACACCTTGTTTTACCGAGGGTGCCGCTGAGTCTCCTCACCCCCGTCAACGCTACTTTAAGCATAACAAGTCTTCCCTGGAGGGTCAATTAGACGAAGACCTGGGTATTTTCTCAAGATAAGCTTTCGTGGAAGGGAATAGCCCACAAATTACACGACGAATGGAAGCTTAATTGTATCAATAAAACGTCATTGCGAACGCGGCGAAACAATCCAGTGAAATGAACGCTCATCTGGAATGCTTCGTCGTGCCCACCCTTGCACTGATAGGAGCCTAGGCCGGATAAGGGGTACGCTTTGTCCCCCTCTCACCGTGCGTTATGTAATAAGATATTGTCCTTCCTCAAGGCTTCCCCGTATAATCGTACCCTATGAATTACTATGCCCTGCAAATTAGAACCCGGTCTGAAGAAAAATACATAAAGCTCTTTAGGGGACTGCACCCGGAGCTTGATGTTCCTATCTAATTTCCCCAGCGGAAACTGGATATTCGTAGGCAGGGGGTACTAATCCATTCCAACGCGGCTATCTTTCCCGGTTACCTGTTCATTGAGCTTGAGGAGACGCAAGATATCCTCGCCTATCATTGGGCTTTCCGCAAAACCGAGGGATTCTACCGGTTTCTGCGATCCAATCAACATATCACCCCTCTCTCAGGTAAAGATCTGGAAGTGGTCCTGCATTTTATCAAAAAAGTCGGCCCCCTGGCGGGAAAATCTACGGTCTACTTTGATGAATATTCCCGGATCGTGGTTACCGACGGGCCTTTAATGGGGCTTGAGGGAAAGATCATAAAAGTCGATAAGAGAAAAGGGAGGGCGAAAATTAAACTGGATCTCTATGAGGATTCCTTCGCCATTGACTTGGCCTTTGAAATGATCGATAAGGCAACGGGGCTCCCCGTCCAAGCAAGCCTCAAGTAAGGAGAGCCAACACTATAACCCTATGACCGAAAAACACCGAATTCCCGCGCCGAAAGAGCGCTTATACATCATCGGCGCCGGCTTTGCCGGCCAAACCCTCGCCCAGGAGATTAAGACTAAAGCTATTTTTGGGGAAGTTGTGGCCTTCCTGGACGATGATCCGGAAAAAATAGGCCGGAAAATCGACAGCATCCCGGTCTTGGGGCCGATTCGAGATGTGGCCCGGCTTCTGCGGATGAAAGGCGCGGATGAAGCCATCATTGCCATCCCCAGCGCGTCCCAGGAATACCTACAGGAGATATACCACACCCTGAAACACGCGGGCTTCCAGCGGATCCGCATCCTCCCCGGGATTTCCCAAATCCTCGAAGGAGACGCCCACCTTATTCAGACCCGTTCCATTGATCCCCAGGACCTCCTGGGCCGCACCCCCGTGGCGGTACACCTAAAAGAAAGCCTAGCCTATCTGCGGGGGAAACGGGTCCTGGTTACCGGCGCGGGGGGGTCTATCGGTAGCGAACTGTGCCGGCAACTTCTTTCCGGCGGGGCCGCCCGGCTCTACCTCTTCGGTCACGGGGAAAACAGTATCTATGAAATTGACCGAGAACTCCATCTCTTGCAGGAAGAAGGGGTGGGGGAGAAAGCCACCTTGGTACCCATCATCGGAGACCTCAAGGATACGGCCTATATGGATTATATCCTGGAACGCCTGAAGGTGGATGTGATTTTCCACACCGCCGCGTATAAGCACGTGCCTATGATGGAGGAAAACCCCGTGGCCGCTATTGAGAATAACCTCTTCGGTACGGCAAACCTCATCGCCGCAGCCCGGAAGCAAGGGGTCCGGCGCTTTGTCCACATCACTACGGACAAGGCCGTGGAGCCCGTATCCATATACGGGGTCTCGAAGTACCTCTGTGAACGCCTAGTCCTCGCGGAGGCGGCCAAAGCAGGCGGCCCGGCGGATGAGTCCGGGCATCCGTATTTCATGGTGGTGCGCTTCGGGAATGTCCTGGGTTCCCGAGGGTCCATCATGCCCCTTTTCCAGCAACAGATCGAAAAAGGTGGGCCCGTAACCGTAACCCATCCGGATATGCGCCGTTGGTTTATGACCATCCCAGAAGCCTGTTCCCTGGTCCTCAAAGCCGGGGGCGTGGGGGAGAACGGGAACCTCTACCTTCTAGACATGGGCGAACCAGTGCGGATCCGGGATATGGCGGAGCAGATGATCCGCTTCTACGGCTTTGAACCGGAAAAGGACATTAAGATCGAATACGTGGGACTGCGGCCCGGAGAACGGCTGGGAGAAAAGCTATGGGCCGATGATGAGCAACCCCGACGCACGGAATTTAGCCGAATCCTTAAAGTGGAACGAAAAACGCCTCCCCCAGGGGATATTCAGGAACTGATGGAGCGACTGCGCCCTATCTGCCGGCTTGATCCGGCAAACCCCTCGGCGTACCGGAACGCGAAGCGACTACGGGAGATACTCAAGGAGGTTATTCCTCGCTATGGATGATACAGCGATTCCTTTTGCCCGACCCTTTATCGGCCAGGAAGAAGAAGAAGCGGTGCTGCGGGTACTCAGGTCTGGTTGGCTCACCACGGGCCGGGAAGCGCTGGCTTTTGAAGAAGAATTCACGAAATTTCTTGCGGGCGTAGGTCCCGTGCAGAGTTTCGCAGTCAACTCCGCCACCAGCGGCCTGCACCTGGCCTTGGAAGCCTGCGGCATCGGATCGGGAGACTTGGTGCTGGTCCCAAGCTACACCTTCGTATCCACAGCGGAAGTGGTCCGCTACCTCCAGGGGGAAGTGGTCTTTGTGGATACCCAGCCGGGAACCTTTCATCTCGACCCCGAGGCGCTGGAAGCAAGCATCCAGCGGCTTATGCGGGGAGAGGCGGCCTATAAGACCCCGTCGGGCCGTTGTTTCGGCCCCCGGGGGCTTCCCAAAGCGGTGATCCCCGTGCATTATGGCGGCCTTCCCCATAACATCGATGCCGTTATGGCCATCGCCCGGCGGTACGACCTCAAGGTGGTTGAAGACGCGGCCCATGCTTTCCCCTCCCGACTTGAGGACGGGAGGTGGGCGGGGACCATCGGCGACGTGGGGGTATTTTCCTTCTATGCCACCAAAACCCTGACCACCGCCGAGGGCGGTATGGTAGTGAGCCGGGATGCGGAGATCCCCCGGCGGATTGGCCTCCTGCGTTCCCATGGCATAGACCGAAGCGTGTGGAACCGCTACACCGATACCCAGGCTTCCTGGTACTACGCGGTGGTAGCTGCGGGGTATAAGTACAATATGCCAGACCTCCTGGCTGCCCTGGGCCGAGTGCAGCTTGCCCGGGCCGCGGCATTGCTGGATAGACGTATACGCATTGCCACAGCCTACGATGAGGCCTTTCAAGGGGATAGGCATTTCTCCGTGCCCCCGACAGGTCCGGGAGACGCCCGGCACCTGTACCCCTTGCGGCTCAACCGGGAGACCTTGAGCATAAGCCGGGACGCCTTTATCCAGCAGATTCAGGCCGCAGGGGTGGGGGTTTCGGTGCATTTCATTCCCCTGCACTGTATGCCCTATTACCAGGAGCGCTATGGTCTCAAGGCGGAGGATCTGCCGGCTTCTATGGAGAGCTTTCACCGGGTCATTTCCCTGCCGATCTGGCCGGGAATGCAAGGCGGCCAGGTGGATCGGGTGATCGAGACGGTGAAAACCATCGCTCGAGAACACGCACTGGATGCCTAAGCGGGTACCGTTGTGGTCTTTGTGGATGACATTACGCTGCCTGGCTCGTTATGCGCCCTCACCGTCCGTTCCCCCTTTTCCAAGGGTCGCCTCCGGGAACTTATCGCGCCAGCCCTGCCTTCGGGGTATACCCTCATCCAGGGCGCGGATATTCCCGGGGTGAATCAGCTAGACGCTTTTCCCGTACCAATTCTCACCGCCCAGGCCTTGTCCTATAAAGGCGAGCCGGTGGCCCTTTTGGTGGGCCCGGATATGGGCCGGCTTCAGGAATACGCAGCTCAGTGCCAGGTTATGGCGGATAAGGAGCAGCCCATGTTCTTTGAGGATCCTCAGGCGGAGGCCCTTGCCCAGCGGATCCTGACGATCCCGCCGTTGGATATGTCACCGCCGGAAGGGGAGCCTCAGAAAAACATCCGGGGAACCTATGAAACGGGCATTCAAGAACCCTGGTATGCGGATACTCAAGGGGTCGTGGCAGTGTACACTGCGGAACCTTGTTCCGTAGTGATTCATACGGCGACTCAATGGCCCTTCCACATTGCCCGCTCCGTAGCAGCGGCGCTCCGGATCCCAGTGGAAGCGGTCCGGGTGAAGCCTACCGCCCTGGGGATGCATCTGGACGGCAAGCTGTGGTACCCTTCCCTCATAGCCTGCCAAGCCGCGCTGGGGTCATACCTCACGGGTAAGCCGGTGAAGTTTGTACTCACCCGGGAAGAAGATTTTCGCTATGCCCCTAAACGCCACCGCACGGCCATACACATACAGAGCGTCCTGGGTAAGACCGGGACAATTCGGGAAACCCAGATTACCCTCAAGGCCGATTTGGGAGCTCACGGGGTCTTTATTGATGAAATCCTGGACCGAACCTGCCTGGGTAGTTTGGGGGCCTATAAACTCGGCGCTCTTACCCTTAACGGAAGCGCGGTAACCACGAACATTCCGCCCCAAGGCCCCTTGGAAGGATTTGGCTTATCCCAAGGGTTCTTTGCCATAGAACGGCAGATTTCCCGTATGGCCGATGCCCTGGGTCAAGACCCCGCAGTCTTTCGCAAAGCCCATATCTTTCCCAAGCAAAGCTCCCTCGGCCTGGGGGTTCCGGTTAAGGCTGCGTTGGCGGAAAGGCTTATTGATAGGGCTGCGGCGAAAAGTGATTATTACCGGAAATGGGCTGCCTACGAGTTGCTTCGCAGCCACCGCCGTGGGACCGCCTGGGCCGTAAAAGACGAGAGTCCCCGGGGGATCGGTATCGCTCTGGCCTATCAAGGAAGCGGCTTCTTGTACCCCCCTCCCGGGGAGGGGCCTTATGCTCTGGAAGTAAGCCTAGACGCCGATGAGACCCTGAGCATCCGCGCTGCCTCGTATACGGATACCTGGGCGGCCCTGTGGCGGCGGATCGCCGGGGAGCTATTGTCTCTGGAAGAAAGCCGTATTCGCCTTCACCCCTTGGGCGGCGTTGAAGCGGTTCCCGATTGTGGACCTATGAGCAATTCCCGGTACCCTACGGAACTCACTGCCTTGCTGCATACCGCGTGCGAGGAACTGCGCCAAAGGCGGCAGACCGAAAGCCTGCCCATCAGGGCGCGCGCCGCCTATCAGCCGTCCCTTAAGGTCCCCTGGGCTGGGCATACCCCGATCCCGCTTACGGGGCTTTATAATGAACAGGCCCTCAAGTCCCTTGGCTGGGGGGTGGCGGTGGTGGAAGTGGCCATAGACCCCATTGCCTACACCCCCAATATTCGGGGGATATGGCTGTGTATAGCCGGCGGGCGGCTTTTCTCGGAACCACGGGCCCGCTATACCGTACGGATCGCGGCGATCCAGGCCCTAGGCTGGGCTGTCCAAGAGGGGCTTCTTTACGTCCAGGGGAAGATTCCTGAGCATCTGTTTCACACTTACGGAATTCCGGACCCCGGGGACATACCACCCATATCGGTAGATTTTTGTACCGGTCCCGATACAGGCGATCCCTGTGGCATCGGAGAGCTGCCCTTCAGCACCATCCCCGCAGCCTATGTGCAGGCAGTTTCGCAGGCCATGGATCATCCTTTTGAACGGATTCCCCTGGGGGCCCAGGCGGTCTGGGAAGTAGAACATCAGCGCAAAAAAGAGGCTCTATGACCATAGCTTTCACCTTGAATCACCAAAAGGTCAAGATCCAAGCTCCGCCGGACACGAGGCTTATCGACCTGTTGCGGGAGCGTTTTTCCCTGCGGGAAGCCAAAGCCGGATGTTTAACCGGCGGCTGCGGGACCTGTTCGGTTATTTTTAACCGTCGGGTGGCCAAAGCCTGCCTGATTCCGGCCTTTCTGGTCCAGAACAGTACGGTTATCACCCTGGAGGGCTTTACCCATACCGACGCCTATAAGGACATTATCCAGGGCTTTGCTTCGGCGGGTGTGGAAAGCTGCGGCTACTGTGACAGCGGAAAAATCTTAACCATGGAAGCGATTCTGGCCAAGGATCCCCGACCCAGCTCCCGTAAGGATATTCTCGCGGAACTGCGAGGCTTGCGGTGCCGCTGTACAGAACCGGAAAGCCTGGTGGCCGCATTTTTAACCATTGCGGATATCCGGCAGCGGAGATTATATGGACGCCGCCCTTAATCAGGTATGGTTCCCCGCCAATTTTCAGGAGCTCTTCACCATCTGGAAGCAGTATCCTGACGCTCTACCCTTCGCCGGGGGTACCCAATTCCTCCGGGGCCAGGCGCGGCACGTCCCGGTCTTTCCTCGGAACGTCCTCTCTCTTTCCCGGCTGGAAGAGCTGCACCGTATTACCCGGACGGAACGGCATTTGGAAATCGGGGCCATGGTCAAATTGAACGAGCTCATCAACCTGGGTAAGGTCGTCCCGGAGGTACTGACCCGGTGTCTTGTGGGCATCGCGGGCCCTAAAATCCGCAACCTGGCCACCATCGGGGGCAATATTTGTACTCCCTCGGGCCGCTTAGACGCTGCGGCGCCGATGATCGCCTTGGACGCCCATTATGAAGTGCGCCGCGCCACGGCGGCTCGCTGGATTGCGAGTTCCCGGTTTTACTCCCCTGAAGGGGCCCTCTCATTGGGGGAGCAGGAACTTTTAACCCGGATTCGCATACCCCTGGAGGAGTGGACCTATTCGGCGTATACCAAATACGCTTCCCCGGGGACCCGAGTGGGCAGCGAAGTTATGGTACTGATCCTGCGGAATCAGAAGAACTTGCTCACGAATATTCGCATGGTCTTCGTGGGGGACCGGATCATTCACGATAAAAACAGTGAGGCTCTGCTTATGGGTAAGCGCCTTCCCCTGGAGCGCAAGCAAGTAGGTATGGTGGTAGACTATTGGCGGACCCGCCTGCATTCGATCTACCAGAAACCAGACCTTTTGCAGGATCGCTTGTTGAACTTCATCGAGTCCAGCCTGCTGCCCCTGGCGAATTAAGGCGCCCCCACTATCCATCGAGCCAGTTTACGTGTATCGATCCTGACGTCGTTTGTATGCGTATCTCTTTTTCAGGATTATCCGATCCGATATTGCCTTGTACGGACTTTCTGTCCGAAAGAGGACTAAAGAGCTGGTCGGGAAAAGGGGTAGATAAGCTGCCGCTTGTAGTCCTGGCGGAAAAGGCGGCGTTACTGTTTCGGGGTATCCCGAGGGAAACTATGCCGCTTGTGGTAGTGAGGGATAGGTGTTCCGTATCTTCTCCCGCCCCACACCGAATACCGCCGCTTATAGTTTTCGCACTTATGTCTCCGGTAACCAGGGCGAAGTCAATTGCTCCGCTGCTCGTTTTGGCGGATACGTTCCCCGTGATATGGTCCACACGGATTTTTCCGCTCTCAGTGCGAAGATCAACGGTTCCCCCGGCCCAGGCGCTGGTGATACTGCCGCTGCTTGTTCTAATCGTGATAGCGCCTTGTAGCCATTCACTACGCACCGCACCGCTTGAGGACTGTATGCTTAACTCTTCCGCCGCAACACGCTCTAGTTTTATAGCCCCACTGGAACTTTTGATATGTATCGTCCCTCCCACAAGCTGACCGGCACTTTCTATACCGCCGCTTGTGGTTTTTACGGTTATGGCGTTTCGATAGGATGCGGGGATATACACTTCCGCCCGGACATCGAAGGTATTGATCAGTATTCCCAGGGGCCTTTTTCCGCGCTCAATGGTGAGCGTGTTGCCGTGCGGTACGATATGTGCATAATAGCGGGGATCATTTCGGTTCATGTATTCTTTGAGAATCAAGGTATCCCCATCATTTTGCCGGAGGATCACTTTTTCCCAACGGTACACAAGCGCTATATCCGTAATAGCTTGCAAGGAAATCTCTTGGCTATTGACCAGGTCTTCTTCTGTAAGGCCTTTGGCATACACGCACGCGGCCTGTAGGCATAGCAAAGCAAACAGTAACACCGGGCTTTTCATATATGCCTTCCCAGTTCTTGTGCTTTTTCCAATCCCCCTGAGAGCTCTATGTCTCCAATCTTGTTAACCTTGGGAACCGTTAGTATGCCGGCGTTTTTCCATTCTTTATACCGTAATAACAAGGCAAAGGTAGTGAGGATGCCCTCAAAGTCTTTGGGATCATCGGTTTCCGCACATACCAGGAGTGCGGCTTCTTGTATGTTTAAGGACCTTTTTCCCGACTGAAAGGCGTACAATTTATCAATGACCATTTTTATTTGCCCAGGAAAGGTAAACCAATATAAGGGCGTACACAAAACGATGGTGTCAGCTTCTTCTATACGCGGGGCGAGTTCATTAAAATCGTCGGTGCGCGAACAGGCCGCTCCCTTAGTGAAACAGGTATCACAGGCGATACAGGGGAACAACTTTTTATGGGCCGCATCAAAGCGGAACACCTGATGCCCTACCCCTTGGGCCCCGGCGATAAAAGCCTGTGCCAATAAGTCGCTGTTTCCATTTTTTCGGGCGCTCCCGGTAATAAGTACGATTCTTTTCATACATTCCTCTGCGCTTTAATACGTTTTTACAGTATAATAAAAAAGATATACTATGTCAAGGATAGTTTAGTGCAAAGATACTGACGGCAGATTTCGGCCGTCCTGTGGGAAGGACACTCAAATGTATATACCGCTGTCAATTTTGCCATCACCGCCGCTGTTGGGACGTGGAAAAAGGAATTATCAAACAGGAACCGTACGGCAAGGATAGTGTGAATTACGGCCTATCTTTATAACTAATTTATCCCGTTATCTGAGTCAGAATTTCGACAAAGGTTTCTCCCATGCTAACCTTCGGAACTTTCGTCAGGTTTATCTAATCTTTCCTGATAGTGAAATTCGCTACACATGGTGTAGCCTTTTGAGCTTACCCCTACCTATTCCCCTTCAAGGGTAGTTTCTATGTTTTTTCTGCGTTGTATTTCTTCGGAATTCTCAATCTTGATATTAAGTAACTCCCAAGCCGTTTTTGGCATTGACGGATGATCATTAAGCCACCGACTA
>JAITJK010000267.1 GCA_031278935.1 Spirochaetaceae bacterium
AGGGAAAGACGTATGTATTCCCCTACCCCCGGGAACGGTGGTGAAGGATGCCCAAAGTGGGGAACTTATCCGGGATTTTGGGAAACAGGAAAAGGACTTTCTATTCCTCAAAGGTGGAAACGGCGGCTGGGGCAACCTACATTTCAAATCTTCAGTACAGCAGGCCCCTCGCAAGGCTCTACCGGGAAAACCCGGGGAACACCGGGCTCTGCGTCTTGAACTCCAGCTCCTAGCGGATATCGGGTTTGTCGGCCTTCCTAATGCGGGCAAGTCTTCGCTCCTGCACTGTTTTACCAATGCCCGGCCTAAAATTGCCCCGTATCCTTTTACCACCAAAATACCCAATCTAGGCATCTTACGGGTGGATGATAGGGATATTATCCTGGCGGATATTCCGGGACTCATCGCTGGAGCATCCCAGGGGGTAGGTTTAGGGATTCGTTTCTTAAAGCATATCTCCCGGACCGCAGCCCTTGCATTTTTAATCGATCTCTCTGAGGATACGTATCAGGAGGCGTTTCCTACTGTATACCAAGAACTGGCCGCGTTTTCCCCAGAATTACCCCGGAAACCGCGGATTCTGATAGGGACCAAGATGGATCTGCCCGATGCGGCGGATCGTTTGGCCTGGCTGCAAGAGGTCTATACCGAAGACACGGTCTTGGGTATTTCGGTTTTTTCCGGCCAGGGGATAGCGGAATTAGCGGCCTTGATGGGAGTCCTGGCGACTATCCCCGATACACTGCCGCAAGAGGTTCAAACATCGTGAAACTCGCGATCTTAGGGGGCAGTTTTAACCCGGTACATATCGGCCATTTGGTATTGGCCGATACGGTCTTAAGCGCCTTGCGGTATGACCGGATTATTCTCGTTCCTACCTATCAGTCGCCCTTTAAGCAAGATGCAGCGGGGGGCAGCCCACAAGACCGGCTGGATATGCTGGCAGCGTCGATCTCTGCAGACCCCCGGCTTACCCTGGATGACTGCGAAATCAAGCGGAAAGGGGTTTCCTATACCGTGGATACCCTAAAAGATATTATGACTCGGTACCGTCCTGAGGGTAAACTGGGGCTGATTCTGGGGGATGATCTTGCCGGGAGCTTCCTTTCCTGGAAACAGGCCACGGACATTCTGGAGCAGGTGGATATTATCATTGCCCACCGTATGGCCGAACCCTCCGTAGGATTTCCCTATCCCCATAAACGGCTTAACAACGCGGTTATGGATATTTCCTCTGCGGTCCTACGGGAGCGGATTCGCTCGCAAGAAAACTGGCGCTATCTCGTTCCCCTGGGAGCCCGGTTTATCATTGAAGACCGCAGGCTCTACGGCTATACCCCGTCCGGCCCGCCGGCTCCGGCCCTGGCGGCCGGGATAGAGGGAGGGCGTATCAGCGAGATAGAAACTGTGGTACGCCGGGTCGTAAGTTTTTCCCGGTTTCTCCATTCCCGGAACACCGCCCTCCTCTGTTGGGACCTGTGCCGCCGTTTCGACCTGGATCCGCAAAGCGGCTACTTAGCCGGTATGGCTCATGATATGTGTAAGTCCCTGAAGGATGAGGAAATGCTGTACTGGGCCGGGATGGACGGGAAGGAGATCGATGGGGTGGAGCGAAAAAAACCCTCCCTCCTGCACGGCAGGGCTGCAGCGGTGATGTTGAAAAACCGGTTCGCCGTCCATGACGAGGCTATCCTTGAAGCGGTACGGCTACACACCACCGGCGGTATGGATATGGGCCCCTTGGCCAAGGTGGTGTATCTGGCGGATAAACTCGAGATATCTCGCCAGGATTTGGATCCCATGCTCCTGGAACTGCGAGAAACCGCGCCGCTGGACCGGCTTTTTGAAGCGGTGTTAGAAGAAACCGTGGGCTATCTTCGCTCCCAAGCCCTGGATATTTCCGAAGGAACCCTGCGCCTTTTTGAAACCCTCCGTAAGAGGAAGAGCCGGTGAAGTACGCGAAAGTTGACGCCAGCGCCTTTCTTCTGGGTACCATTGTAGTCCTCTTGGGGGCGGGTATTTTTATCACCGTGGTGGCCCTGCGAGCCGACCCCATCGAGGGGGTGCTTACTGGAGACCGGGTGGTCAATACGCTGTTTGTTCTTGAGGGGGAGGGGAAACCCCTGGGCGCGTATGTGCTCATGTACTATCCGGTTACCAAACGGGCGGCGATTTTTGATATACCCGGCGCCTTGGGCTTGATTTTACAGAAGATCAACCGAGTGGATCGGATTGATATCGTTTATGACGGGGACAAAATTTCCGCCTTTGAACAGGAGATAGAACGGCTTTTAGGGCTGGATATTAATTTTTTCCTGGTTTTGAATACTAAAAATCTCTGTAAGGTAGTGGATTTGATTGAAGGGGTAGAACTTTTTATCCCGGCGCCGGTGGAAATCTACCGGGAAGAGGGGTCTATCCTCTTTCCTTCAGGGATCACGCGACTGGACGGGGATAAGGCGACCAGTTATGTTACCTACGAACTCCCGGATGAAGACCGGGAACTCATTACCTTCCGCAGGCAGCGGTTTTTTTTAGGGTTTCTGAAGCGTTTAGGCGAGAAAAACGACGTTCTCAAGACCCCTCTGGTAGTTCAGGCTTATCAAAGTATGCTCAAAACCGATATGAGCCCCCGGGTCAGGACCCGGCTTTTCGATGAATACGCAGGAATCGATATGGACCGGATAAGTATCCAATCCGTGGGGGGGAATATTCGGGAGGTTTCAGGGCAAACCCTCTTGTTTCCCTACTATGATGGCAGCCTCATTAAGGAAATTGTCCGGCAAACCCTAGGAGGACTCACCCGGCAGATGGAAGGAGCCTTTACAGAACGGGTTTTCACCGTGGAAGTGCTTAATGGGACCGCCGTCAACGGCCTTGCGGGGCGAACTGCGGAACTACTGCAGGGTTTTGGTTATGATGTGATCGCCATTGGCAATGCGGAACGGACCTATGACGCGACCCTTATCGTAGACCGCTCAGGGAATGAAAGTATGGTCAAAATCCTGGGGGACATTATCCACTGCAAGAACATTCAGGTGGAAAACCAGCAAAATGCCAATATGGAAATGGAGATGACCATGCAAAACCTGGAATACCGGTCTGATTTTACCCTTATTATTGGGAGTGATTTTAATGGACGATACGTTTCAGACGGATAAGCGCCTAAGCGCGGATTCCATATACCCTGCGGCCCTGGAATTGGGGGCCCTGTTGCGGGATTACCGGGGGGGCAATGTGTTGGTTATGGACCTGCGGGAGCTCGACGGATGGACCGACTTTTTTGTCATAGCCACGGTGACAAGCAGTACCCATTTACAAGGCCTGGAACAGCATATCAGGGAATTCTCTAAACAAAAGGATATACCGATCCTCAGGAGCTCGTTGCAACCGCGCCCACTTCCCGGCTATAGGGCTGCCGAGGAATGGCGTATTATTGATCTGGGGGTTATGGCGGTTCACCTTATGACGGCGCAGACCCGGGCTTTTTATGAACTGGAACGACTCTGGAGTGCCGCGCCCATTATCTTTCAAGAAGAGCCACCTGAATAACTGAGTGCCTGCAGTGAGGTCGTCATTGCGAGTACAGCGAAGCAATCCAGTGAGGGGATGCCAGTCTGGATTGCTTCGTCGCCGTATAAAAATGCACTCTCGCGAATTTTTATACTCCGGTTACGCCGGTGGGATACCGCCTACTAGTGGCGGGTGGGACTATTCTTCAAAG
>JAITJK010000275.1 GCA_031278935.1 Spirochaetaceae bacterium
GGATTCTACCCGGGGGATCAAGCTCCGCATCACGGAGGTGCAAACCGCATCCTCGGCCTTAATCGACGAAGCCATGAACGGATCTCAGAAGATCGAAGCGGGGTATGAGCACATGAGCGACCAAAAGGCGGTGTTTGAGGCGATTGTGGAAACGGCCCAGAACGTGGCGACCCGTTCGGCCCAGATTTCCAACTTGAGTAAACAGCAGGAATACGCCTCGGCGCAAGTTTTCGACGGCCTCAAGGAAATATCCGCAGGGGTAGAGCAATTTGTGGGGGCCACGGCGTCCACATCGAAGATAGCGGACACGCTAAACGCCATGTCCAGGGGCTTACAAAAGGCCATCGAGAAATACCGTACCAGCTAGGCAGCCAGCCGCTTTATATGGCGCAACTGGCCGCGTGATTAGGGGGCGAGGCGCCCCCGCTACCAGGGCTTGCAGCTTTGGAACCAAGACCGTCATTACAAGGAGGGGGCTACTGGTCATTGCGAGCATGGCTTGCCTTGATTGCTTCGCTTCTTGCCCCCAGCCCCTATTCCCTCAGGGGAAAAGGAATCCACATCCAGGCGGCTTCGGTACAAAGGAGCATCCCTTTCGGGGAAAAATACCGCTCCTCTTTCCCAAAAAACAAAAGCTCAATCTCCTTCCCCGGCGGGAGATCCACCGGTTCCGCAAAAGGCGAACTGCCGATCCACGGTCCTGGGCGGTCTACCGTAAGGCGCAAGGTTGTCTGGGGCCGGGCTACAATACGCCGCCGGTCGAAGCCGCTTTGCACCGTCTTCTGGCACACCTGCCCCCAATCTACGGACCATAAATCCTGCCGCACCGCTTCAGAAAGGCTCTCCCCAGCCAGAAGTTCCCGAAACCGGGGCCAGTTAAAGTAATGCGGCAGCCGGGACGACGACTCCCCGGCCTGGGCCGCCAATTCCCGGTACACCACTGCCTGGACACCCCCGGTCCAGCTCAAGCGGATGCGCGTTCCCTCCACGTCCCAGGGAAATAAGCCGCCGCAAGGCCGCACCATATCTGGCCCAATGCCATGTTCCGGCCAATAGGGATAGGCCAGCACCGGCGTGGTCCAGGGGGCTAAGACCCGAATCCGCAACCCGGTTTCCGCCGTGTCCCACCGCCCGTCCGGGCCTATCCACATAAGCCGCCAATGGGCCTTCCCCAGCGCCGCCTGCCATGCCGCAGGCAGCGCCGGGACTTCCACCACATATTCCGGCGCAAAAAGCTCAGTCTCACAAGCCCCCAGAAACAAGCACAGCGAACAAAAGGTCATAGGCAAAGAAAACCGTCCGGTACGTTCCATATACCTTACTACGGCGCGGAGCTTGGGCTTGCTTCAATACTTACCCAACATAGCGGCCAATAAGGCCATGCGGACGTACATCCCGTACTTTGCTTGCTTAAAATAACTCGCCCGGGGGTCCTGGTCCAGTTCCGGGGCTATCTCGTTCACCCGCGGCAGGGGATGCAGGATGATAAGATCCTCCCTGGCGCGGCGCATCTTTTCCCGGTTCAGGATATAGCTGTCTTTCAGGCGGATATAATCTTCCTCATTAAAAAACCGCTCCCGTTGTACCCGGGTCATGTACAATACATTTAGCTGGGCAATCACCTGCTCCAGACTGTGGGTCTCCTGATAGGGTACGCCGCGCTTCTTGAGGATCCCTTCAGTGATATAGCTGGGCGCCCCAAGTTCCTGGGGGGAGATGAAGATCATGGTAATGTCGGGATACCGGGACAGGGCCTTAGCCAAGGAATGTACGGTCCGGCCAAACTTCAGGTCTCCGCAGAATCCTATGGTAAGCTGCTCGATGGACCCCTTGAGCTCGCGGATGGTGAGAAGATCCGTCAAGGTCTGGGTGGGATGGTGATGGCCTCCGTCCCCGGCGTTGATGGTCGGTACGTTTGCGTACCGGGATGCCAGCAGCGCGGCTCCTTCTTTGGGATTCCGCATGACAATAATGTCCGCATAACAAGAAACCGTCCGTATAGTATCCGCTAGGTTTTCCCCTTTAGAGGCGGAACTCGAATTGGGCTCGGAAAAGCCCAGACAAGACCCGCCCAGACGGAGCATGGCCGATTCGAAACTGAGGCGGGTGCGGGTACTGGGCTCAAAGAAAAGGGTAGCCAAAATATTTCCCCGGCAAGACTCTCGTAGGTACCCCTGGTCTTGTTCGATCCGCTGGGCCAAATCAAAAAGCCGCTCCATCTCGTCCACGGTAAAATCCCCGGGCTCTACGAGATGCCGTTTGGTAAACATGGAAACCTCCTTGCAAAAAAAACCGCCCTTTCCGGCGGTTCCTACAATACGGATCATAACAATAAGGTGGAGAGTTCTTTTCGCTGATAGCCTCTGCACCGGAAGGTGCAAAAGCCCATACGCCTGTATGTGGCTGGTGTCTTTTTTTTCATGTTCTCTTTTTTACTGATACGGTCTGCTTACACGGATGACACGGCGCGAGGCCGCACCATGTTCCCCTTGCCTCGATTCTAGCCCCTTCCCTTCTCAAAAAACAAGCCCCCAGAGGGCAGTACGCCCCACCGGCAGCAGGAACGAAGGGGCCTGCGCCTTGCTCCCTCACCCCGCGCCTCCCTATACGTCTCCAGGACAGGTGGGCCTCCAGGACAGGTGGTGGTATAATGAGGGTATTATGCAGGAACCTTTTTTTACCCGGTACCATCAGGAAACCTCCTGCCGGGCTAGGACCGGGCGCATGGCTTTACCCCACGGCACGGTTAACTGCCCGGCTTTCATGCCCGTGGGAACCAACGGCACGGTGAAAGCCCTCACCCGGGAAGACCTTAGGGAGATAGGCTTCGAAATCATCCTCGCCAATACCTACCACCTCTACTTACGGCCCGGATCGGAGGTCCTAGCCGCCGCAGGAAGTCTCCACGCCTTTATGGGGTGGCCAGGGAATATTTTAACCGACTCAGGGGGCTACCAGGTCTTTTCCCTGGCCCCCTTTAGGAAGATTCGGGAGGAAGCCGTGCAGTTCCGTTCTCATATCGACGGTTCTTCCCATATCTTGAGCCCCGAAAAGGTAGTGGACCTACAGGCTTTGTTCAACAGCGATATACAGATGCAGCTCGACCTCTGCACCCCCTGGGGTACGCCCTACAAAAAGGCCCAGGAAAGCCTGCGGATTACCTCCCTTTGGCTGCAAAAGGCCAAACAGGCCTGGGACGCCCAGGTACAGGCGGGCTATCAGGGGAAGCTCTTTGCTATTGTGCAAGGGAATTTTTTCAAAGACTTGCGAGCACAAAGCCTTTCCGCAGTGCTGGACGCAGAAACACCGGGGATCGCCATAGGTGGGCTTTCTGTGGGGGAACCAGAAGCGGCCTTTCTTGAGTACCTCGCCTATACCGCTGAGGGGCTGCCAGAAGATAAACCCCGCTACGTTATGGGCATCGGCACACCCCGGTACATCCTTTCAGCCATTGAACAGGGGATCGATATCTTCGACTGCGTCCTCCCCACTCGCTCCGGCAGGATAGGCCATGTGTTTACCCGAAAGGGACCCCTGGTCCTGAAAAAAAGTGAAAACCGCCTAGACTTTTCGCCGATAGATGAAGCATGTGGCTGTAAAGTCTGCCAGACCTATAGCCGGGCCTATTTACGGCATCTTTTCAAAACCCAGGAGATCCTCTGCGCCATGTTGGCCAGTTATCATAACCTTTATTTTTTGCACGAACTGGTACGAAACGCCCGTAAAGCCATTGAGGAAGACCGGTTTTTAGCCTTTAAGCGGGCCTTTTTAGCCTGTTATGATGGAGATACCCAGTGAAATACCCCCTTGCCACGGTTTTTTGGCGCTTGGTTTTTAGCTGTTTCTTGTTTGCCCCACTCTGTCTCGGCGCGGCGGAGAGCGTGGCGGTGCAAGACGAGAATCAACAGCGGCTGGATACGATTCGCTACGGGACGGAATCGGAGATCGCCGCCTTAATCCAGACCTTGAAAAGTGAACGGACTGGTGGGATCCAGACGAAAAGTGATGAGGCCCTGGACGAAGCCCTGATTAGGGTAACTCAAAATACCCGAAACCAGCAGATCCTCTCCGGGGTCTTGGGCTTTTTCGCAGACCAAGACAAGAAGGGCCTTGAAGAGCGGGCCATTAAGGCCATCGAAGAGCGAGATGAGGAGGCCCACGAGACGGTCCTCTCCGCCATTGAGTATCTAGGCCGGGTAAAATCCGCGAGCGCCCTTGCGCCGTTGAAGACCCTCCTCGAGGCGGAGGAGTCTTCCTTCATGGGAGCGGCGTTCCGGGCCTTAGGCCGGGTGGCTTCTGGGGGGAATGCCCAGGATAAAGACGACATTGCCGCGTATTTGGTGGATTTTTATACCCAGCGGACCCCTCCGGATCAAAGCCGCCGGGAAATCATCCAGGCTTTGGGGGAAACCGGTTCTAAGGCCGGGCTTTCCCTGTTAATTGAACTTGCTGGGGACAACCAGGAACGAGGAGCTCTGCGTATGGTTGCCCTGGAGGGCTTGTCCAAGATTGCCGATAGTTCCGGTCTTGACCCCATTCTTGAGGCCTTGTCCTCGACGGATCCCAATGTCCGGTCCACGGCAGTAGCGGCTTTAGGGCCTTTTTCCGGGCAAGCCGTAGACGAAGCGATCCTTGAGAGTTTTCGGGACGCCTATTATCGCACCCGTATTGGTGCGGCCAGTGCGGCGGGGACGCGCCAGTTAAGCGAAGCCATTCCTTACCTGCAATACCGGGCGGAACGGGACGAAGTGCCTGCGGTTCGGGACGAAGCCATCAAATCCTTAGGGGCCATAGGAAACGCTCAAGCCCTGGGGGTCTTGGAACGGCTTTTGGAGGACCCCAAGCAACCCATCCGTAGCCGCATCAAGGCCGCGACCATGCTCCTGGAAAGCGATCCCAGCTCCTACGCGGATAAGGTCATAGCTCAACTGGATGATGCGAAAAAGACCCATCAAACCGCCTTGTACAACGGCTTTTTGGGCGCCCTAGGGGAGGCCAAAACCGGGAAGCTTGAAGACCTAGCCCGCCGGTTTCTGGATACCGGGGGGATCGTTGAGAAGTCCTATGCCTTGGACATGATCCTGCGTAATGAGCTTCGTTCTCTGGCCCCGGATGTACGTCCCTTGGCAACGGAGGAAAAAAATACCGGTCTTGCCCGAAAAGCCCAAAACATCCTAGACCACTTCGGCCTAAACTAACCCCACCTGTCGCCACCTACCGTGGAGGCCCACCTGCCGTGGAGGCGTATAGGGGGGCCGCAAGGTGAGGGGGCAAGGCAGCAGATCCCTTCGTTCCTGCTGCCAGCGGGGCGTACTGCCCTCTGGGGTAGGTCGGCGGTTTGAGAAGGGTGGCGAGGGTCAGACCCCAGGTCTCAGCGTAGAGCCGCCCCTTCCCTAACCCAGAGGGGAAGGCTGAGAAAGCCGTAGGTTTCCCGCAGCCACCGGCCTCCGGTTTCCCTGCGCTTATCCAAAAGGTGCTCCCAGGTCCCTGTGGGCAGGTAGTATTCCACCTGATTATCTGTGGAGAATACCGGCGCCACCAGAAGCTCCGGCCCCAGCATATATTGGCGATCCAGAAAGGCGCAGACCGGATCCGCGGGGAATTCCAGGAACATGGCCCGCAGCAGGGGGACGCCTTCAGTTGGGTAAAAACCCGGCAGACCTCCACGGATTCCTCGTCCACGTTCCAGGGCGCCCGGTAGGAACTACTGCCGTGCAGCCGGCTGTGGGAGGATAAGAGACCGAAGGCCAGCCAACGCTTAAACAGCGCCCCGTCGGGGTGGCCCTCAAAGCCCCCAATATCATGGCTCCAGAACCCAAACCCCGAAAGCCCCAGGGCAAGACCACCCCGCAGCGTCTCGGCCATGGCTTCAAAGGTGGATTCGCAGTCCCCGCCCCAATGCAAGGGGAAACGCTGGCTCCCGACTGTAGCGGACCGGGTGAAAAGGCAGCACTCCCCCGGTCCCCGGCACCGCTCAAGGACCGTAAAAACCGTTTTATTGTACAAATAGGTATAGAAGTTGTGGTATAAACGCGGGTCCCCGCCGTTATAGTACACTGCGTTCTCCGGAATCCGTTCACCCTCAGGTAATTCCTCTCAAAAGTCGCGGCCATGGCCGGCGCTACGATGGCGATGATATCCTCGCCTTTTTTCAGGCTTTCCATGAAAAGCTCGAAATCGTCAATGCCGACGCGCGCCTCGTGAGTGCAGGCGCTGATGCACTCGCCGCAGCCGATGCAGAGTTC
>JAITJK010000094.1 GCA_031278935.1 Spirochaetaceae bacterium
AACCAGCGCCATACCTTTGACGCCCAGGTTTCCAAGAAAGACCTCTTCGAGACCTACCTCCCGGCCTTCAAAGTGCTGGTGGAAGCGGGGGTGGAAGCGGTGATGGGCGCCTATAATCGGACCTTGGGAGAACCCTGTTGCGGCAGCGTCTATCTATTGCGGGATATACTCCGCGCTCAATGGGGTTTTCAGGGCCATGTGGTGTCTGATTGTTGGGCCATCCGGGATTTCCACGAAAATCATAAGGCCACTTCCTCTCCCGAAGCCTCTGCGGCGAAGGCCCTTAATGCGGGTTGCGATCTCAACTGCGGCTGTACCTACCCCTATCTTACCGTGGCCTGTAAGCAGGGTCTGGTGAGCGAGGCTACTATCGACACGGCCCTCACCCGGCTCCTTCGGACCCGGTTCAAACTGGGCGTATTTGATCCGCCGGAGCAAGACCGGTATTCCCATCTGAGCCGGGAGGTCATTAACTGCGAAAAGCACCGGGCCTTGGCCTTAGAAGCGGCGTGCAAATCCATAGTGCTGCTCAAAAACGATAAAAACCTGCTACCTTTGGATGAGCGGTTTAAGCATATCCTCCTCATCGGCCCGGGAGCGGCGAATCCCCATACCCTTTTGGGCAACTATTATGGTCTCAGTCCCCGGCTGGTTACCATCCTGGAGGGTATCGCCGGGAAGGTGCAGGATACCTACGGGGTTAACCTAGAATATCGTCAGGGGTGTCTACAATACGAGGCGAATCATCCCTCTAACCAAATTTTTGGCGAGGCTTCGGCTAAGGACCTGGTTATTGCGGTGTTTGGCCTGGATGGCGCCATGGAAGGCGAGGAAGGGGACGCCATTGCCTCAGATTCCAACGGCGACCGGGAGGCCGTGGAGCTTCCTCCCTGGCAACTTGCGTTCCTGCGGAAGATTCGGACCGAGGGCAGACCCCTGATCTTAGTGCTTACCGGCGGAAGCCCCATCGCGGTGCCTGAAGATATTGCCGATGCCATCCTTTTCGTGTGGTACCCCGGAGAACAAGGGGGGGCCGCTGTGGCGGATATCCTTTTCGGTGATAGGGCTCCCACGGGGAAACTACCCATCACCTTCCCCGCATCCACGGCCCAGCTTCCTCCCTACGATGATTATGCCCTGCGCGGGAGAACCTACCGGTATATGCAGGACACGCCTTTGTATCCCTTTGGGTTCGGGCTGACCTACACAAGCTTCCATTTTGGCGCTCCAGAGCTTTCGGTGGAGGAGCTTAAGGCCGGTGATTCGGTGCGGGTAAGGGTGCCTGTAACTAATACGGGGAGGCGGGATGGGGAAGCGGTTATTCAAGTGTACGTGGCCAAGGAGCGCCCTGGACCGGAGGACCCCCGTGCCGCGCTACGGAAATTCGCGCGTCAGGTTATTCCTGCCGGGGAGACCCAGACCTTTTGTGTGGACCTTCCTTCTGCGGCCTTTGAAACGATCACTGAAGAAGGTCAAAGTATCCTGGTTCCGGGTTCCTACAAGGTCATTGTGGCGGATGCCGCGCCGCTCCCGGTGGCGGTGGAAAAAGGCGCCACCCCTCCCGTAAGCGCCCGGATCTACCTGTCCTAGATCCCTGCAGGCTTAGATCGCGGGGTACGCCCCGCGGTTCAATCCCACACCTTGCGGGCGTATTAGAAGGCTTGCTTCGCTCCTCACTTTTGACCGGGGCTGCGTTAAGAATAGGTTCCGCTGCATTGAAGGCGCGTTACCCTTCACTACGCGGCTCTTCGTTTTTGGTCCTACCATTTAGCCCCAATATGCCTCTAGGGCAGGTGGTGAGGAGGTGGTAAAATTGGCGGTCTATCTCGTTCTTAATATCCTGTTGCAAGGTGAGTAAGATTTCCAGCGGGGAACGAGGCGCTTCCCCGGCCCGGGAGTCATGGACCGGAAGCAAGAGCTGATAAACCTCCACCTCTAGGGCACGGGCAAGTTTCACTATGGTCTTGTGGCTCACCCACATACGACAGCCCTCAATATCCTTCACGCTCTGGGTCGAAAGTCCCATCGCCTGGGCCAGCTGTTCCTGGGAAAGGCCCAAGACGACGTGTATTACGGCATGGGTATCTCGGAATTCCAGAACGAATCCGACGCCTTACAGCAGGCCACCATTTTGGCTCGGGAGAACCTGGCGGGATCTCTTGAAACCGAAGTAGCGGCTATTGGAGAAAACGCGGTCCGTCGGGCCGAAGCCCAGGGGGAAACCGACCGGATCGCCCGGTTCCAGAACGCCACTAAGCAGATCTTGAGCCAGACCCTGCGGAAGGTAAAAACCTACGGACCTTATATGAACGGCCGGGGTAACACCTACCTAGTGGTTTACTTGGACAAGAACAGTTTCAAGAAAGACATCAACGAATATGTGGACGCGGTGTTTGAGAAGACCGATGAAGAACTGAACCAACTGTTGGGCTTATAGCAGTCCCGGGGACCCTTATCAAGGTGGGCCGCAAGGTCGAGGTCCACATGAAGACCATTGATACCCGGACCGGTACGGTCTTGAATACCGGCCGTATGGAGCTTTCCGGGGGCAAGTACCTCACCATGTATAAGCAGTTCATAACGCCCTAGGAGGTGGTCCATGGGTAGGCATATATTCCCGGTGGTGGTTTTGGCGGTACTGGCGGCGAGGAGCCTCATCGCGGCCCCAGAGCCCCGATGGATCCGCTCCCGGGAGCTAGATTACCCGGATTCCCGGTTCATTAGCGCCCTGGGTATGGGGAAAGGGGACAAGGAAGCCAAGCAGGCGGCCCTAGGGAACCTGGCCCAGATTTTAGCTTCCGAGATTGCCAACAGCGGCAAGTACGCGGTACTGCTCAGAACTCAGGCCGCGATTGACACGATCATGAAGGAATATAAAATCCAACACGACCCGAACTTGACCGATAGAGCTACGGCTTCCCAATTGGGCAAAGGGCTTAACGCGGAATACGTACTCTCAGGACCGGTGATAAGCCTGGGAACGAACCATTACTTTGACGTGAAGATCCTTAAGATCGATGGGAGTATGATAAGTGGGGATGCCCGGCAGTACCAGACCATAGCCGACGGCTTGGTGCTGATGCCCCAACTGGCGAAGCTCCTCACCGGAGGACAGGACGAGCAAGAACGAGCCGAGGCCCAGAAACGACAGCAGGACGTGGAACAATACCTCCAGGACCTGGAGGATGAATCGTGGCCGCAGGATACCGCATCCCAGCGCTCTGGATCGGATAAGGTGGAAGCATCCCGCTCTCCCCAAAAGGCCAACCAGAATCAGGAATGGAAAAACAAGTGGCTGTATGTTGGCCTGCGGGGAGGCGTATCTCTACGAAACTATACCCTACAGAAGGATATTCCCGCGTCTTCCGTGGACTTGGGGATTACCTTTGAAGGAGCGGCCCAACTGTCCTTCCAATTTACCCGGTTTTTGGCCTTACAAGGGGAAGGAATTTTTACCCAGGATACGGTGAAGTACCTGGGGGAGGGCTATGAAGCGTCTTTTACTTCCTGGTGGGTGATGCTGCCTGTGGCTTTGAAACTCACCTTTCGGCCCGGGCCGGTCCTTATTGCTCCCTTTGCGGGGGCCTATTTCAACCTGCCTATGGGGGATGCGGTCTTTCAAATACTCGGCTCTATGGACCGATCCTACCGCATCTTTGCGCCCCTGGGATTTATGGGGGGCTTGGATCTGGGAGTCAAACTGGGACCAGGGGTCTTATTTCTGGACGCCCGGTATGGTATGGATTCCGGGCACACCAGCTTAAGCGATTCCGGGGGAACCTTACAAATCTATACGCGGAATATGATATCCCTTTCGGTGGGCTATGAATTCGGTCTCATTAACCGGAAGGTAACCAAGTAATAGCGGAGCGGATGCTTTGCCTTGGATAGGGGGGAAGGAGGAAACATGAACAAACACGGGAAAAGCCGGTTATGCCTGGTCTTAGCAGTGGTTGCCCTGGCCATAGCGGTGGGTTTCAGCGGCTGTGAGCAGGAGAACGATGGACTATTGGGAGGATCCGATCTCATTATAAGTTCTCCCTTGGGGGATTTTGAGGTGAGGATTAGTACGGTAAGCTCCACTACCATAGGCCTTTTCTGGAATAGTGTAAAAGGCGCAAGCTATTACACGATATACCGTAATTATAGCCTCCGAGGTGAAAGTAAAAGCGCTCAGTATACCGACAATAGTGGTTTAAATCCGGGGACCACCTATACCTATCAGGTTTCTGCGGTTAATGACTACGGTGAGGGGGAGAAAGTATCGGTAATGGGTACTACCACCGACAGTCATGGCGGAGAAAACGACGCTATACCCCTCACTACATCTGGAGCTAGTGGTTCTATCCTCGCAGGAGAGACCCATTACTATAGCCTTTCTGTAGAGCCGGGAGTAGAGTATACGATTTATTGGCTTGATAAGGATAGCTATATGGGAGATGAGTATGGTATTGGGTACAACTACTACTACCCGGCATGGTATTGATCCTCTAGGGCTTCCCGGGTTTCGCCGGAGAGCTGCCTTCAGGTGTGGGTGCGTGTGTTTCTGCACCGGTTATTCATAGAAAAAAGGTAAAAGAAAAAACTGCGACGCCGGACTGACACAGGCCCTTAGGGGTTTACCTCCATAACCCGTTCTACTAAGGGACTGTAGGCTTCCAGTCCCGGCGTTTTTTTGTCCCTGTCGGCCCACGGCCTGAGTGTGAAACTGCGCCTAAATTGACCGCACGATTCCCTCACGCTTTTGAAAGATTCGTTTGACATTATTTTTGGGGAAATTATACTTATACGTGTAGTCGATGATTCCTAAGAAATCCTAAGGCGGGGAATAAGATGTTTATGGCTTAGTCCATGTTTTTAAGGAGACCGGTATGAACAGGCTATGGTTTCTTGTATCAGCGGCGTCAGCTTGTTGAGTTTGTGTTATTGCGAGGAGCGAAGCAACGAGGCGCGTCCTGCCCACTCATCCATGTGGCCAGCCGGGGTTACGCCTCCACGGCAGGAGGCAAATGGTGGGAATAAGGAAGGAAAGAAGGTGAAATCCCTAGCGGTGCTTTTTGAAAACCACGCCTGCATGGTGCTGAATAAACCCGCAGGTCTCCCAGTCCAGGGAGGAGCGCGGGTAGGCGCGTCGTTGGACCGTATCCTCCAGGAACAATGGTCTCCCCGGCCCTTGTTGGTGCATCGACTGGATAAGGATACCTCCGGGCTTATCCTGGTGGCCAAAAACCGGGAAGCGGCGGCCCGCTTGTCCAGGTTGTTCACTCAGCACAGGGGCGTCTCTAAACAGTACCTGGCGGTCTGCGCCGGAAGGCCCCCTAAGGATTCAGACCTCATTAGAAGCGCCCTCACCATCGGCGGAACCGAAAAATACGCAGAGACCCGCTATACCCGACTTTGTGGGGATGCGGATTTCTCCCTCCTCGCCGTGGAACTGGGAACGGGCCGTATGCACCAGATCCGACGGCACCTCGCCCAGATCGGAAACCCTATCCTCGGGGACGATAAATACGGACGCTTCGCCCTGAACAAGGAACTGCGTAAAAGCCGAGGCCTCACGAAGTTGCTGCTCCATGCTTCCCGGCTTATCATCCCGGGCAAGCATGGGATGGGGTTTTCCTTGGACACCAGCGCCCCCTTGCCCGATTACTTCGAGCCCTTTATCCGCTCCTTTAGGCCTTCCTACGAGCCGCCGGTCCCGGAGGCAAGGGGCAGGGGAGCGGAAGGCAAGGTAGCGAAGTAGTCCTGTACCGTTTCCTTCCGCCGGATCACCGAAAGAACGCCGTCGCGGCCCAGAAGCAATTCCCCGCAGCGAAGCTTCCCG
>JAITJK010000128.1 GCA_031278935.1 Spirochaetaceae bacterium
GAATTGGGGATCCAAGAAGGGGAAACTACGAAGGATATGCTTTTTTCCTTGGAATCCGTGGCCTGTTTGGGCTGCTGTTCCCTCGCGCCGGTGCTCATGATTGGCGAAACCATCTACGCCAAGCTCAACGCCGCGAAGATCAAGGGGATCCTCAAGGAATACCAAGCCCCGGCAACGAAGGAGGCCTCGCATGTCAGTTCCTAAACTCTTAGTCGGTCTCGGTTCCTGTGGTATCGCTGCGGGAGCCCAAAAGGTGTACCAGTATTTGCAGAAAACCCTGCCTCCAGAAACCGCTGCGGTGGAAGCGACCTCCTGTGTGGGTATGTGCTACGCCGAGCCCTTGGTCGAGGTCGTCCGGGGGGATGAACGGGTGCTCTTCGGCCCGGTAGACCAAAATTTCGCCGAAGAACTGTGCCGGAGTGTCCAGCAGGGCGTCCTACCCGTCACCCACCGGGTCCGGGAAGGGGCGGAGGGCAAGGCCTACCTTTCCCAACAGGTCAAGGTGGCCCTGCGAAACTGCGGACGGATTAACCCCGAAAAGATTCAGGACTACCTGGACGCCGGGGGCTACTCGGCCCTCAAAACCTGCCTCACCCGCTATACCCCCAAAGAGGTCATTGATCTCATCCTGGAATCAGGCCTTGCAGGCCGGGGCGGCGGCTTCTTCCCCACAGGCCGCAAGTGGTCTTTTCTAGCCAGCGCGGTAGTAAAAGACGGAAAGCACAAATACCTGGTCTGTAACGCCGACGAGGGAGATCCGGGGGCCTTTATGGACCGGGCCATGATCGAAGGGGATCCTCACGGCCTCTTGGAAGGGATGCTCATTGCCGCTTACGCCACAGGCGCACGGTACGGGTACATCTACTGCCGGGCGGAATACCCCTTGGCCATTAAGCGCTTGAACATTGCCCTGGCCGAAGCTACGGAACACCGTTTTTTGGGAGAACGTATCCTGGATACGGACTTTTCCTTTAACTTGCATATCAAGGAAGGGGCTGGGGCCTTTGTATGCGGGGAAGAAACCGCCCTCATCGCCTCCATCGAAGGACGTCGGGGGATGCCCCGGCTTCGGCCTCCCTTCCCGGCGGAAGCAGGGATTCGAGAGAGTCCTACCAACATTAACAACGTGGAAACCTACGAGAACGTGTCCTTCATCATCAACCAGGGCCCTGCGGCCTTCAATCAATACCGCAGCGGTAAAACCGTGGGCACCAAGGTTTTTGCCTTGGCCGGCAAGGTCAAGCGGGTAGGTTTGGTGGAAATCCCCGTAGGTATGACCATCCGAGAACTGGTGGAAGGCATCGGCGGAGGCAGTTCCACCGGAAGGCCCCTCAAAGCCGTACAAATGGGTGGACCCTCAGGGGGCTGTATCCCGGAGCGGATGTTTGATATTCCCATAGACGTGGAATCCATCACCGGCACCGGGGCCATCATGGGTTCCGGAGGGCTTGTGGTTATGGATGACCAGACCTGCATGGTGGACGTGGCCCGGTATTTCCTCACCTTCATCCAAAACGAGAGTTGCGGGAAGTGTACCTTTTGCCGGTTGGGCACCAAGCGAATGCTGAACATTCTCACCCGGTTTACCCAAGGGGAAGGGAGCGAAGAAGACATCCTCTTGCTGGAAGACCTGGCCAACAAGGTGAAAAAGACCTCCTTGTGCGGTCTGGGGCAGCTCGCCCCTAATCCCGTACTGACCACCCTCAAGTATTTCCGGGAGGAATACGAGGCTCATACGAAGGAGAAACGCTGCCCCGCCAAGGTCTGTAAGCCCTTGATCCGGTATATCATTCGGGAAGAGGCCTGTACCGGCTGCGGGGTCTGCGCCCGGGGTTGTCCGGTTAAGGCGATTTCCGGTGAGAAGAAGCACGCCCATCATCTGGATTCTCTTCGCTGTACCCGTTGCGGTCTGTGCCAGGGAGTTTGTAAGTTCCACGCCATTGAGGTCGAGTAGAGGTACCCATGTCTTTAGTTAACATAACTATCAATAACCAACCCATGCACGTCGAAGCGGGTTCGACTATACTACAGGCCGCCCGGCAAGGGGGATTCGATATTCCCACCTTCTGCCACGCGGACCATCTTAAGCCCTTTACCAGTTGCTTTATCTGCGCGGTGAAGGTACACGGAGGCCGGGACACCCTGGTTCCTTCCTGCGCCACGGTGGTGCGAGAGGGGATGCTTGTTACCGTGGAAGACCCGGAGTTGGACGCCTCCCGCAAGATGTGCATCAATCTCTTGCTTTCGGATCACTGTGGGGACTGTCTTGCCCCGTGCCAAAGCACCTGTCCTTCGGGCATTGATATTCCGGGCTTTTTGGCCCTGCTGCGGGAGGGCAAGACCGCCGAAGCGGCGGTGCTTATCCGAGAACAGCTTCCCTTCCCCGGAGTACTGGGACGGATCTGTCCCCGGCCGTGTGAGGACGCCTGTCGCAGGCAGAAGGTGGATGAGCCCATTGCGATTTGCAACATGAAACGGCATATCGCGGATGCGGAAAAAGAACGCTTTGGCGGGCCTCAGTTGCCGACCCCGGCTCCTGCCACGGGGAAGCGGGTGGCCATTATCGGCGCGGGCCCTGCGGGGATGAGCGCGGCCTATTACCTGCGTTTGGCGGGCCATCAGGTCCGGGTCTATGAGCGGCACCCGAAGAGCGGGGGTATGCTGCGCTACGGCATCCCCTACTACCGACTTCCTGAAACAGCATTAGAAACGGAGTTCGATGCCCTCACGACCCTTGGGGTTGAGCTTAATTTCGGCGTGAGCGTAGGAACCGACATACCCGCCAAGAAGTTGGAGCAAGATTTTGACGCCCTGATCCTGGGGATCGGCGCGCAAGGGGCGACGCCCCTGGGGATTCCCGGAGAGAAGTTGCCCGGCGTCTGGTCGGGGATCGACTATCTTGAAGCGGCGGCGGAACAAAAGCCCCCGGTCCTAGGGGACCGGGTGGTGGTGATAGGTGGAGGCAACACCGCCATTGACTGCGCCCGTACCGCCCTACGAGAAGGAAAAGGCAAAACCCAGGTAAGCATTCTGTACCGCCGTAGTCGAGAGGAAATGCCCGCCCAGGATGTGGAGATCGCCGAAGCCCTGCACGAGGGAGTTACCATTGAGTACCTTACCGCGCCCAAGGAGATTGTCCAGGACGGGGACGGCCTGAGCATCACCCTCAATCGGATGGAACTCACCGCGCCAGACGCCTCGGGTCGGCGTAGCCCTGTACCGGTTCCCGGCTCCGAGTACCAGGTGCGAGTCAGCGCAGTGTTGGCCGCCTTGGGGCAGCAGGTGCTACCAGACCTGGCCCGGGACTTGGGGCTTGAAACTACCCGCAAGGGTATTAAGACCGATCCCCAGACCTACCAAACCGGGCGACCGGGGATCTTCGCCTGCGGGGATTGTCAAAGCGGGGCAGCTACGGCGGTTCGTGCCGTGGGTAGCGGACGGAAAACCGCCTGTTCCGTGGACCAGTACCTTTCGGGCTTGTCGGTTACCGGAGAGCCGGTCCTGTTCAACTCCTCTATGGGGCCCTTGGAAGACCTGAGCCCAGATATGTTCACGGAGTACGCTCCAGCGAAGCGGGTGCAGATGCCGGTTATCAGCGATGCGGAGCGGCGCAGTACCCACAAAGAAGTAGAAACCGGTATTCAAGCGGCCTTGGCGGTCAAAGAAGCGGAGCGCTGTCTGGGCTGTGGCTGCGACGCTAAGAAGGACTGCAAGTTGCGGCAATACGCTACCCGCTACAAGGGGGATCAGGAACTTTTCGGTCCCCCGGCAGTCGGAGGCCGACGGGGCTACGCCTTGGACGCAAGCCACGAGCAAATCAAGATGGAGGTGCATAAGTGCATCAACTGCGGAGCCTGCGTGCGGGCCTGCGCGGAGATCAAGGGACTTAATGTACTAGCTTATGTGAACCGCGGTTTTATGACCCGGATTCAGGTGCCTTTTGGCCGTTCTCTGGTGGACACGGCCTGCGACGGCTGTGGTGAATGCACCAAGGTGTGTCCCACTGCGGGGATCCGGTCCCGGCAAGTAGCGACCGCAGGATAAACCGGTGAAGGGCGTCACTACCTCGAACGTGGGTAGGACGCCCTTTTTTCTTTGCTTCTAAAGCGGGGTATCCGTCATTGCGAGGAGTGGGCGGGCCGTTTTCCCCTATCAAACTCACGTTTTCTAAGGATTGTTCTATAGTTATGAGAAACCAAACCTATGCATGATGCTCTCTATCAAGCCCTGGATAAGGGGTTTACTGCCCCGATTCGGGATGGATTATGGGGGCATATCTACCTTACCCCTGAGCTGGAGGCCCTGACCAAATCCGCAGCCTTTATGCGGCTCCATAGGATTTTGCAACTAGGCCCCACCCATTGCGTATACCCCGGGGCGACCCACACCCGGGCGGCCCATTCCCTGGGGGTCTATCATCTTTCTCGCCGGCTGCTTCGGCATTTCCTGGAACGGGGGGCTGATGCCTGGACCACGGCAGGGGGGATTCGTTCGTTTCTCTGCGCGGCCTTGTTACATGATCTGGGGCATTTTCCCTATACCCATTCCTTGAAGGAGCTGCCCTTAAAGGATCATGAGGCTTTGACGGGCCAGCGGATTCTGACGGAGCCTTTGAAGGGCCTTTTGGGAAACGCGGGGGCAGACCCCTATTTCACTGCGGCGATTATTGACACCACCCTGCCGGGTGCATCGGATAAGGAACTCCAGTTCTATCGAAAAGTGCTTTCCGGGGTCTTGGATCCAGATAAACTGGACTATTTAAACCGGGACGCCCGGTATTGCGGGGTTCCCTACGGCGCACAGGACGTGGATTTCATCCTTTCCCGCCTGCATCCCCATCCGGAACGGGGGGTAGATATAGATTACCGGGGGATTCCCAGCGTGGAATCGGTGCTATTTTCCAAATACCTGATGTATAAAACCGTGTATTGGCATCCCGCAGTGCGAGCCGCCACGGCGATGATTAAAAAGGCCCTGCACACCGGGCTTACCCAGGGATTCATCCATCAGGAAGAACTGTACGATCTCGATGATCCGGGTCTCTTTACGCTTTTAGGAGGATTAGGGGATCCCCTTTTTGCCCTGGGAGGGAAGGTCCGGGAGGGTCGTTTCTTTACGGCTGCGGCGGAATTCCCCTATGAACCCCAACGCCATAAGGAGCTTCTGGACCTTAGCCACCGTTCCCAGTACGAAACGGCCCTGGCTGCAGACCTTTCCCCGGTTCTGGGGCGACCCTTGGGCAGTGAATCGCTGATCCTAGATCTCCCGGAACGTATCACCTTTGAAACGGGCCTCTATGTGGCCGATGAGGGGTGTTATTTTGAGGGGAGTTCCGGGCTGTTTAAGGGGGAAACCGTCAAGGCTTTTATGAAATCCCTACAGATCATACGAATTTTTGTGGACCCCGACGCCTTTGTCGCAGATACCCATAGGTGTGCTGCGGTACTCCATGAACTGGTGCACGCAAGGGGGCTCTAAACCAAAATATTCGGAGGAGGGGGATTTGAACCCCCGACATCCAGCTCC